>JBEPXQ010000193.1:0-4548 GCA_041641835.1 Bacteroidales bacterium | reverse complement strand
TCATTTTTATCCACGCATAAATAGTTCAGGGCATCATCTTTTAGTTTTTTCATGTTCTCCTGCGATGCATTGTCCATTTCAGTATCTGCCTTTAGCAGCTCGGGCTCCAGGCGATAGTAGTCTTTCTTATCACTTTCATCATCAAGAGAATTATAAATCTGGTTCAGGTAATAATGCACTGTCCTTGAATTTCCTGACATCATAATCTCAATCACAGGTCTTATCCATTTTATGGCACCCCAGTTTCTGGCTTCCGCGTAATTATATTTATTGCTTGTGCTGCCCGTTCCCAATGAAACTATAAGCATATCACTGGCAGTAGGTAAATCTCCATTACCGTAATAGTCCATAGTTCTTACTTCCGAATAAGCTGCCAAAGCCGGATTATTAGCATAAACACCGCCATCAACAAGGGCAAAAACCGTGTCCAGTTCATTTTTTGCATTTGCGGCTTCAAAGTAAGTAGGGGCAGCAGAAGTAGCTCTGGCCACATCCTTTACCCGGAAATTATAAATCGCATTTTCTGATTTATGTTGCTTGAAAAAGTGCGGCTTCCCGTTGCCAATATCATAGGCGCTGATCAGGCAGGGTTTTAGAAGCTCTGAAAGCATGGTGCTGCCAAATGTTTCATCCAGAGCCTTTTCCAGCTCTGCTGCATGATATTTCTCATCGGTTAAGCCTGCTCCACTTCTGATTCTCTGCCACAATCCGGTGCTGAAAATAACATCACCCTTTTCCAGGTAGATATTCACAGCATCAGCCGCAGATAGTTTCGGCCTGTTTTTATTGCCCGGCGCAAGGTAGGCGAGCGTGAGGATACCTCCGGTACTGGTGCCCGCCATAAAATCAAAAACATCAGCAAGCCGCATATCCGCCTTTCCGCTTTTTTCCTGAAGCTTGCTTTCAAGGCGGTCAAGAATAACACCCGGGAGAATACCACGGATCCCGCCACCATCAATAGAAAGAATTTTTATCTTTTTCATCCGTTCATAATTTTGGTTTTTAACTGTAATGTGTATGATATATCTAAGTGCTGCTAAGCATCCTGCCAGCCTTCCAAATATAATATAAAAACCTGACATAAACCACCCTTCATGCAAATGTGGCAAAACCCTGTGAAAAGATGCCAGGCCGCCGCGCAACCAATCTGTCCTATAACGTACACTGATGCCCGTTGATGTACGCTTATGGTGTAAGCCTGTCTTTGTATCTGGTAAATAATCAGCAAGATATAATGTGTGGCACAAGAATAGAGGTCAGCAGGAGCATATTCAAATCTCATTCATAATGAAGTGGCATCATATTAAAATTGCACTAAGGAACCTCTGGAAACACAGGAGCTATTCCCTTATCAATATACTTGGCCTCACAATAGGCCTGGCAACCTTTATCCTCACGGGTTTATATATTCTGCATGAGAAAAGCTATGATAACCAACATCCCCATGCAAGTAATACGTATCGCGTTGTAAGCAAATCCGATTTTAACGGAGTGGGAGAGGAGAGCACCTCAGCGCCCTGCCCCTTGGCACCTGCACTCTTTCACGAGCATCAGAATAAGATAAAATATATCACCCGTGTATATAACAATTGGAATTCAGAATACTTTATAGAACACGGCGACAAAGGATTCAAGGAGCAGGATTTCTTTTTTGTTGATTCATGCTTCAAGGATGTTTTTCAGGTGGAATTTATCAAAGGCAATCCCGGGAAAAGCCTGCAGGCCCCGATGACAGTGCTGATTACGGAAAGTGCGGCCCGGCGCTACTTTGGCAATGAAGACCCGGTGGGGCAGGAACTGCAATTCGAGGAACGTTATAAATTTATGGTGGAAGGCGTGATCCGCGATCCGCAGCCCAACACCCACCTGAAATATGACTTCCTGGCCTCCATGAATTCCCTTAAGAAATTCTACCGTGGAAAGATGCCGCAAACATGGTACTGGAATCCCTTTTGGACATACCTGGTGCTGGAAGATAATGTTAAGGCACAGCAGCTGCAGGCTCAGCTCCCTGCTTTTGTGGAAAAATATTTTCCTGTGGCTGAAGATGCGAAGAAAAGCCTATGGCTGCAGCCTGTAACTGACATCCACCTGAACTCCCACCTGGATTATGAAATAGAAACCAATGGCAAGCGCTCATATGTTACCATACTTTCGGTTATAGCCTTGTTTATGCTGCTGATAGCATGCATAAATTTTATGAATCTTTCCACAGCTACTGCTGGAAGCAGGGCAAAGGAGATAGGCATGAAAAAAGTGCTGGGCTCCAATAGAATTGCCATAATAACACAGTTTTTATCTGAAGCGGTGATACTTTCATTCATCTCACTGCTGCTTTCGCTGGTGGTAGTGGATGTGCTCATTCCCCCGTTCAACGACCTGATGGACCGAAATCTGGAATTTTCTATGCTCACCACACCCGGGGCCCTGGCTGTTTTAATAGCAATCGGGCTGCTCACCGGCATTATTGCAGGTATATACCCGGCCTTTTACCTGTCGCGGTTTAACCCGGTGCAGGTACTCAAGGGAGGAAATTTCAGCAAAAATATGAATTCTGGTCTCAGCAGAAAAATACTGGTTACCTTCCAGTTTGTTATCTCCACGGCACTAATCACCGGTACTGTATTAATGTATCACCAACTGGAATACATGCGCCAGGCAGACCTGGGTTTTGATAAGGATAATGTTATCATGATACCGGTGTCACGGACACCGGTAGTGAGTAAATATGAGGCTTTTGAAAAAGAACTTAAGAAGCACCCTGGCGTGGAATACGTTACCACTACAGATTATATAGTTGGTACTGATCATAATAACCACGAATTTAAGCCGGAAGGCTATCCTGATGATGAATGGCAGTTTTACCCCACGCTAATTGTGCGCGAGGATTTCTGTAGCTTGTTTGACATACCACTGCTGGCAGGCAGGGATTTTAGCAGGGATAATAAAACAGATGCCACCAATGCTGTCCTCATCAATGAAGCAATGGTGGATTTTATGGGCTGGAAATGCAACGAAGAGGCACTGGGCAAGAAATTCCATTCCCTGTCAGGAAAAGAAAAAGTAGTGGGAGTCTTCCGTAATTTCAATGTAAAATCCCTGCACAGCGAACAAACGCCTTTGGTGTTGAATATCAAAGAAAACGATCGGTCAAAATACTATTTCACTGATTATGTGGTAGTACGTATTAACGGTGGACAGGTGGAGGCTGCTCTGGACCACATCCAAAACACCTGGAGTGATTTTGCTCCTACCAGGCCGTTTGATTTTGTTTTCCTTGAAGATGAAATTAATATGCTTTACCGTGATGAAGACCGCCTGGGGCAGCTATCGGGCATACTCACCCTGATGGTGATTTTCATCGCGCTGCTGGGGCTGTATGGGCTGGTGTCTTTCCTCACCAATCGCCGCGCAAGAGAAATTGGCATCAGAAAAACGCTGGGAGCACGCCTGCAGGATGTCATAATAATTATTTCTTCGGAATTTATCATACTTGTCTTGATGGCTGTACTTATCGCCTGGCCGCTGACCTGGTTTGCGCTGCATAACTGGCTGGAGAACTTTGCCTTCCAGGCACCCCTCAGCTGGTGGATATTCCTGATATCCGGCATTATCGCCCTTTTGCTGGCCCTTGTGGTTACAACTATGCAATCAGTTAAAGCCTACCGGGTTACAGCAGCCGAAACCCTCAAGTATGAGTGATTTAATCCCCATGCAAATAAACTGAAGTCCAGGGTGAGCTTCGTGGCCATTATCCAATGGCAGGCTGAACTACTGTTATCTTCTTCTCATTTGCTTTCCGCTTTCACCCTGGATTATTGATATTTAACGCATGATGAACTGTTAGCTGCTGAAAATTAGCGGTTCGTGTACTTGTTAATTTTGAAACATTATGCAGGCTGCACCGTAATAACACTTACCTAAAAAGCTACTAACATGCGATTTTTTATATCACGCCTTTGGCTGGCGGCTGCTATAGTGTTGTGCTATACAGCCGCCCAGGCTCAGCAAGTTATCAATGCCTATGCTGAGGTTATCTCAGCTTCAGGTTCTGCATTCAACCTTGGCACAGTGGATGAATCCTGGGATACTTTTGAAGTTGGGGAGAAAATATTAGTTATCCAGATGCAGGATGATGTGGTGAGTGACCTTACCAATACCTCCGGTTTCGGTGATGTTGCGTCCATAGCTTCTGCCGGACACTTTGAAACACTCACCGTCTCAGCTGTGCAGGAAAGCGGAGGCATTCCAACCAGCATCAGCGTTAGCAGTTCACCTGTTAACACCTACAGTTTTAATGCTCACAGTAGCCTGCAGATTGTCAGTTATCCCAATCCCGGTGGCGCATTATCCTACACTACTACTGCTAACATCACAGCAAAAGACTGGGATGGCACAACCGGTGGGGTAGTGGCTTTCTATGCTGAAGAAAAGCTGGTGTTGCAGCATGATATCATTGCTGATGGCAACGGATTCCGTGGTGGTGATGAGTTGGGAACCAGTGCCACTTCCGACTGCAACAGCAGTAATTATGTAATGCCTTATTCT
>JBEPXQ010000192.1:0-4560 GCA_041641835.1 Bacteroidales bacterium | reverse complement strand
ATTAATCCGGAAGATGCCCTGGAGCGTACTAACAGGAAGTTCATACACCGCTTTAAGTACCTTGAAGGTTCCGCCAAAGAGGAAGGAAACTCTTTACAGGAAATGAGCCTGAAAGAAATGGATAAATACTGGGAAGAAGCAAAGAAAAATGAACCCGGCAGTAGCGGGTGATGCCAAATAGTTAACATTGTAGTTTTCAACAGCCTGTTGAAAACCATAAAAACCGGCGTCTGTTTATCAATAGTTTGTTTGTTAGTTGTGGGATCCAGGGGTTTTCAACAATTGTTGAAAACCGTGGTTAGTTTCTTGTGAATACAAACTACTGAAAAATACTTGCTTCAGCCTTGTGTTTGACTTATATTTGTATCAGAAAGTTCATTGAAAAATCTGAGTCAGCGAGAATCCTTTTCAGGATGTTTTTCGTCTTCGGATGAAAGAAATTCTGAACGAGGTTCATCAAAGACACATCTTCCAAAAGATGTTATTTGATGATATTGCTGAGCAACGTATGCTGAATTGCTTTACGCACCGAAGCTACCGTTGTGGTTTGTCAAAGTACGGACACTCGACCGCAACCGACGTCAGCAGGGAGACTTGCTGATGAAAGTTGTCCGAGTAGCATAAAGCAGGTTAATGTGAAAAGAGGTGAATCCGGGAAACCGGTAGTAGTCTGGGAAGTCCGTTCACAGAATCCTCAGTGGACTATCGTACCTGCCTTCTGTCAATAGTTACGACCGTTGACAGAGGTCCGGACAACTTTCGCCAAGAAGGTTGCTTGGAAAAAACAGGGAGTAAAATCCCTGCAACTAGTTGCAAAGGGGTGGAGATGTTTCATTAGAAATATTTTCACCCCTTCCTGTTTTTATAAAATGAATTTAACTATTTTCTAATCAGTGAGTTTATCTCTTTTTGCCCATATTAGGCTTTTTCTCAACGGAATATCCAAATTTCCCAATCCTTTTTCCTGTCTCAAAATAGCGGCCGTGCAGGTAGCTGATAGGATTTGAACCCGCCAGGTCGAACTTCCCGGTTTTATCATCATAAAAGCGCTTATCAGCGTTAACAGCCACCACATCAGCGAGGAACATATCGTGCGAGCCCAGGTTAATAATGTCAAATACCTGGCATTCGATATTCATAGGTGACTCTGCTATCAAAGGAGCATTCACTTTTTGCGCCGGTTGTGGAGTGAGTTCCATTTCTTTAAACTTGTCATAATCTTTCCCTGATCTAACGCCGCACCAGTCAGTGGCTTTAGTCAAATTTTCAGTGGTAAGGTTGATGACGAAGTCGCCGTACTTTTTCAGCAGTTGGTGTGAATGGCGTATGGGCTGTACTGAAATGTAGCAGCGTGGGGGTTTGCTGTTTACTGTGCCCGTCCAGGCGATAGTGATAATGTTATGATCAACCTCATATTTCCCGCAGGTAACCATTACTGCCGGTAGCGGATAAATAAGGGTGCCGGGTTTAAAATCAATTTTTTCCATAGGGCAAAAGTAAGAGCTTTTCTCTATTCAGGTTTAAAAAAAGAAAAACCCGGCAGGAATAAATATCTGCCGGGTTTATTATCAGTCGGACTCTTGTATAAAGAGATCGCTATTATTTTTTGGAAAGATAAGAGGCCACACTGTCCTGAGTTTCTTTCATGGCCTGGTCACCTTTGTGCCAGTCGGCAGGGCAAACCTCTCCATTTTCTTCATAAAACTGCAGTGCATCCACCATACGCAGGGTTTCTTCCACACTTCTGCCAAGTGGCATATCATTAACCACCTGATGGCGAACAACGCCGTTTTTATCAATAAGGAACAAACCGCGATAAGCTACCGGTTCGCCGGTAAACATGGAATCACCGGTTTCCTCATCATAGTCCCATTCTCCGGCCAGCACATCGTAGTTTTCACTGATGGTTTTTGAAAGGTCGGACACCACCGGAAAATTAACACCTTTGATGCCACCGTCTTTCTTTTCAGTATTCAGCCACTTCCAATGCGAGAATTCACTGTCGGTGCTACAGGCTACCACAGCCACATCACGCTCCTCGAATTTGTCCAGTTGCTCCTGGAAAGCCAGAATTTCAGTGGGACATACGAAAGTGAAATCTTTGGGATAGAAAAAGAAAACCACGTATTTATTATCAATATACTGGTCAAGGGAAAAATCTTCCACTATTTCTCCGCCGTTTACAACAGCTGTTGCTTTAAATTTCGGCGCTTTTTTACCTACTAATACGCTCATATTTTTTATGTTTTTAAATTATTTCGGAGTTGACCATGACGTTTAACACGCTCGATGCAGAAGGTTTTTTGGCTTTAATATAATCTGCTCGTGTGTGTCAAAAAAACTTTATCATGGCTCGATTCAGATGATTCTCAAACAATCCCATACTTTCATTGTTTTGGGGTTAACTTAAGCTTAACAGCTCGTGTTTTTGATCGGCTTCAGCGTAACGGCAAGCGGATAATTTCATAATTTCGCAGCTCAATATTCAAATACAATATTTTATGACTGATGACAAAAAAGTGATCTTTTCCATGGTGAATGTAAACAAGTACACGCCACAGGGAAAGCATATTCTGAAGAACATATACCTTTCATTTTTTTACGGGGCCAAAATCGGCTTATTGGGATTGAATGGGGCCGGTAAATCAACCGTACTGCGGATAATTGCAGGGCTGGACGATCAGTATGAAGGTGACGTAACCTTTTCGCCCGGTTATTCTGTGGGATTTCTCCCGCAGGAACCCGAACTTGATGACGACAAAACAGTAATTGACATAGTGAAGGAAGGTGTGAAAGACGTGGTTGACCTTCTGGATGAATATGAAAAGGTGAATGAAAAATTCATGGATCCCGATCTGATGGCCGATCCGGATAAGATGAACGAGCTGATGGAAAAGCAGGGCAAGCTGCAGGAGCGTATCGATCAACTGGACGCCTGGGACCTGGATTCAAAGCTTGAACTGGCTATGGATGCATTGCGCACACCGCCAAAAGATGCCAGGATCGGAAAATTGTCGGGTGGAGAAAGGCGCCGTGTAGCACTTTGCCGCCTCCTGCTTCAGGAACCGGATATACTACTGCTTGATGAGCCTACTAACCATTTGGATGCCGAATCTGTACATTGGTTGGAGCATCATCTGCAGCAATACAAGGGTACTGTGATTGCCGTAACCCACGACCGCTATTTCCTTGATAATGTTGCAGGCTGGATACTGGAACTAGACCGTGGAGAGGGAATTCCCTTCGAGGGTAATTATTCATCGTGGCTGGATCAGAAGCTGAACCGCCTGCAGCAGGAGGAAAAGCATGAAAGTAAAAGGCAGAAAGCATTACAGCGGGAGCTTGAATGGGCACAAAAAGGGCCCAAAGGCCGTCACAGCAAAGGGAAAGCCAGGCTTAATAACTATGAGGCCATGATGGCCCAGGATATCAAAGAAAAGGAAGCCATAGTAGAAATACCAATACCTAACGGACCTCGTCTGGGAAAAGAGGTTATTGAAGCCAACAACGTGGCTAAAGGATATGATGAGCGGCTGTTGTTTGAAAACCTGAATTTCCGCCTTCCCCAAGCCGGCATAGTGGGCGTTATTGGCCCCAACGGGGCAGGGAAAACCACACTTTTCCGCATGATCATGGGTGAGGAGCAGCCGGATCAGGGAGAGTTGAAGATTGGGGATACCGTGGAGATTGGATATGTGGACCAGCGCCACGCGGATATCGATCCGGAGAAAACAGTTTATGAGGTCATTAGCGGAGGCCATGAGGAAATCACCTTTGGTGATAAGACGCTGAACGCACGCGCATATGTTAGTCGGTTTAACTTTGGTGGAGCTGATCAGCAAAAGAAAGTGGGTGTATTGTCAGGAGGGGAGCGCAACCGCCTGCACCTGGCCATGACACTTAAAACTCAGGCCAACGTGCTGCTTCTGGATGAGCCTACCAATGATATTGATGTAAATACCTTGCGTGCCCTGGAGGAAGGCATTGAGCATTTTGCCGGCTGTGCTGTGGTGGTATCTCACGACCGCTGGTTTCTGGATCGTATCTGTACGCATATCCTGGCCTTTGAAGGCGACTCGTCGGTGTATTTCTTCGAGGGTACTTTTTCTGAATATGAAGAAAACCGCAGGAAACGCCTGGGTGGCGATGCTATTCCCAAGAGGATCAAATACAAGAAAATGACCCGGTAATTACAAGATGGTCGCCGGGTGACCTGGAAAACATTACCAATCTCCCGGTGGCTTATCTTATCTCTTCCACATTAAGATTATTTTCCCTGAATAGTGTGCGGGAATCATTAATAAACAGCTTCATTTTACTGAAGTCAGCAGCTTTGCTGAAATAATCCGGCCTGTTTTCAAAACGGCTGCAGGGCAATATGGTGAAGTCATCTTTGCCGTTGATGGTTTGTTTATGTACCCAGGTAAGAATGTATCCGGCTTTAGCGAGTTTCACCTCCCGATTTTCTCGAACGAATTTCAACTCCACCATCACACCGCCGTCTTTTCTTCTGGCCCGCTGATTGGAAACATAGTTTCCCAGCGAATAGGCGATCATTTG
>JBEPXQ010000191.1:0-4561 GCA_041641835.1 Bacteroidales bacterium | reverse complement strand
TTTACGCTCAGGTGCTAAAGGGCATGCCTATGCGCCTATTGTAGCTGCCGGAAAAAATGCTACAGTTTTGCATTATATCGATAATAACTCCACTATTGAAGACGGAGACCTAATGTTGTTCGACATAGGCTGTGAATTTGAAAACTATTCCAGCGACCTATCAAGAACAATCCCTGTAAACGGAAGATTTACTGACAGACAAAAACAGGTGTACAATGCCGTACTAAAGGTTTTTAAGCAGGCCCGCGATATGATCAGGCCCGGAATCACCATTGATGAGATCAATAAAAAAGTGGAAAAGCTTCTGATGGAGGAGCATATCAAACTTGGCCTTTACAAGCAGGAAGATGTGGTTGAAAAAGAAGAGGCTCAAAAGCTGGTAAAAACCTATTATCCTCACGGAACAAGTCATTTTATGGGGCTTGATGTACATGATGTGGGTACTAAATATGAACGGCTTGAGGCCGGGATGGTACTTAGCTGTGAACCCGGGATCTACATTCGTGAAGAAAATATCGGCATACGGCTGGAAAACGATATTCTGGTAACTACAGGCGATCCTGTTGACCTGATGGAAGAAATTCCCATAGAGGCAGAGGATATTGAACGGATGATGCAAGAGAAGCAATAAAAACCTGTTGTTTTGATCATTTTCCGCTGCAGGTTGTTATAAGAAAAAACAAATCCAAATGTCGAATTTTCGGGGTAATAATCGTTCAGAGAAAAGATACTTGCTGGCGAAGCATATTACTTTCAGCTTGCTGGCGATCATATTATTTATTTACGGGCTTATCACCATCAAGCCGTTTCTCTATCCTATAGCATTCGGATTTTTGCTGGCTTACCTTTTGCTTCCCGTAGTAGCCTGGCTGGAAAAGCATAATATTCCGCGTATCCTGGCCAACCTGATAAGTATAATCGGAGCGCTGGTTGTTATTGGGAGCCTGGCTTTAATTGCCTACCGGCAGATAGCACCGTTTACCGGTGAGCTTCCCGGGCTGGCCGAAAAGGGACTTAAAAATATGGCTGAAATGCTTTCAAGCATCGGCGAATATTTCGGATTTGAGAAAGCCAATACCAGAGATTACCTGCAGGAACAATCCTCACAATTGCTTCAGACAGGAACTGAGTTCCTTAGCGCATTATTCAGTGCTACAACCAGTACTATTGTAGCCATCGGCCTAATGCCTGTTTATATTTTTCTTTTTCTTTATTACCGTACAAAATTTATGTATTTCCTGCTAAAGGTTTTTGGCAGAAAGCACCGCAATGAAGTAACCGGTATTCTGCGTGAAATCTCAAATGTAATGGTGCGTTACCTGGCAGGAGTTATTACGGTGGTTTTGATATTATGTGTTTTAAACTCAGCGGGGCTTTTTATTATTGGCCTGAAATATGCTATCCCACTGGGTGTTACAGCAGCTCTGTTCAATTTTATCCCATATTTTGGAACCCTGCTGGGAGGATTAGTCCCATTTTCATATGCTCTCCTGGTGGAAGGCGACCTTGCAATGACTTTACGCGTGCTGGTCTTATTTATCATTATACAATTTATCGAAAATAACATCCTCACCCCTAACATTGTAGGCGGAAATGTCAAGATCAATCCATTCTTTATTATTACCGGACTTGTTGCCGCGAGTATGATCTGGGGAATACCAGGCATGCTGCTGCTGGCACCTTTCCTGGCGATCTTAAGGATCGTTTTCTCCCATTTGCATTATATGAACCCATACGCTTTTCTTATTGGTGAAGGTGGTACCAGCCAACACTCCATCAATATGCATAATATTAAGAAATTCTGGAATAAAAAGATCAGAAGGAAATAACAGGCTTACTATAAGATGCATCAGAAAAGCCGCCCTCCCAAACCAATAACTTCATTGTTAGTGGTAAATCATTTTTTTGCTTCTTCTATTATAGTTTGATTTTGATCAGCAACCTCTGAAATATCCTTCACTTCAAAACAAAATCATTACATTTGTGGCAGAAGCAACAAAAAACCAAAGATATGTTTAAAAAAGATGTTTATACACAGCGCAGGAACGGGTTGCGGGAAAAAATGAGCAGCGGGCTTGTTCTTTTTCCCGGCCACCCCGACTCTCCCATGAATGCTCCTGCCAACATTTATCATTTCCGCCAGGACAGTACATTCCTCTACTATTTCGGTCTTGACTTCCCCAATATTATAGGGATACTGGATATTGATAATAATGAGGATTATTTATTCGCCGATGATGTAGAGCTGGATGATATTATCTGGATGGGACCACAGGAAACCCTAAAGGAAAACGGCCAGAATGTGGGTGTGAAAAACACTGCTCCCTTTGCCAAAGCTGCCGATCTGCTGACCGATGCCATTAAAAAAGGCCGGCAAATTCATTTCCTGCCTCAGTATCGTGCTGAAAATGTCATCCTCATGCAGAACCTGCTTGACATTCACCCTTCAAAAAATGCAGAATACGTTTCTGAAGAGCTGATCAAAGCTGTTGTTTCACAACGTTCAATTAAAGACCACCACGAGATTGAAGAGCTGGACAAAGCTGCCAATATTGGTTACCAGATGCATGTTACAGCCATGAGGATGACCAAACCAGGCATGTATGAGCGCGATGTAGCTGGTAAAATAGAGGGAATTGCTCTGGCCTATGGAGGCATGCTTTCATTTCCAGCAATTGTTACAATCAATGGCCAGACCCTTCACAATCACTACCATGGTAATGAGATGAAAGAAGGCGATTTACTGCTTGTGGACTCAGGCGCTGAAACGCCCATGCATTATGCCTCGGATTTTACCCGCACAATACCTGTTGGCGGCAAATTCACCCCCGAGCAAAAAGATGTTTATGATATCGTGCTTCATGCAAATAACCGGGCATTTAAAAATATAAAGCCAGGTGTAACCTATAAGGAAATCCATCTGATTGCCGCTCATGCCATCGCAGAAGGGCTCAAAGACCTGGGCATTATGAAAGGTGATATGAATAACGCTGTTGAGCAGGGTGCACATGCCATGTTTATGCCTCACGGCCTGGGCCACATGATGGGACTGGACGTTCATGATATGGAAGCCATAGGAGAAAATTACGTGGGTTATGATGAAGAAGTACAGCGATCTACCGTATTTGGTTTATCAGGACTGCGCCTTGGACGAAAGCTGGAGCCAAATTTTGTAATCACCAATGAGCCCGGCATCTATTTCATTCCCGAACTGATCGACCGCTGGAAGGCAGATAGAAAATTCAGTGAATTTATCAATTATGATAAGCTGGATGGATACAAAAACTTCGGCGGAATTCGCCTGGAAGATGACATCCTGATCACTGATGACGGCTGCCGCCTGCTTGGTGACCGCAGGCTTCCAATCACTGTTGAGGATGTGGAAGCGGAAATGAAAAAAGACGTGGAATTCTAGATAAAATTTAATTCTATTGCATATAAAAAGGCCGTCAAAAATTTGGCGGCTTTTCTTTTTGCCTCCAGCCAGTTAACACCACGGTTAAATTTTTAACAGGGATGCATTATCCAAAAATGTTAACTTTGCTAATTCAAATAATGACTTAACTACACCGTTAAGAACCAAAAGGAACACTATGGGATACAACGAAGGAAGCAACGGACTCCGTGCGCGTGGCTGTTTAAGCGTTCCAAAAGCATATGAAAAATTAGATCAGAAACAAATACATACTACCAGCAAGCTTGACGTATATAACTGGCTGGCAGACATGCACCTGCCCATCAGCAAGAAATCTTTTAACATTGTTGAAGTCAGATTTAAAAACAGCCGCAAAGGCTTTTTTATAAAGCCTGATGAGATGATGGTAGATATCGGGGATCTGGTTGCTGTGGAAGCTAATCCAGGGCACGATATCGGTATGGTTTCCTTAACCGGTGACCTGGTGAAAATCCAAATGAAAAAATGCGGCATTCGTGAAAATTCAGATGAAGTAAAGCAGGTTTACCGCCGGGCCAGGGCTACAGATATAGATAAATGGAAATCCGCTCTGGACCGCGAAGAACTTACCATGCTAAAGGCCAGATCCTTGGTTGAACACCTTCAGCTTGATATGAAGATCAATGATGTGGAATATCAGGGAGACGGCACTAAAGCAATATTTTACTACACTGCTGATGGACGCGTAGATTTTCGCCAGCTTATCAAGGACCTGGCCAGGGAATTTGGCATTCGCATCGAAATGAAGCAGATCGGTGCCAGACAGGAATCAGCGCGCATTGGAGGAATCGGTTCCTGCGGCAGAGAGTTGTGCTGCGCCACCTGGCTGCAAAATTTCAGATCGGTTTCCACCAGCGTGGCCCGCGAACAGCAGCTTTCGCTTAATCCGCAAAAGCTGGCAGGACAATGTGGCAAACTCAAATGCTGCCTTAATTACGAATACGACGTTTATGTGGACGCTCTGAAAAAATTCCCCTCAGCAAATACCACCATTGAAACCAATAAAGGAAAAGCAATTCATCAGAAAACTGACATCTTTAAGGAAACCATGTGGTTCTGCTATGAAGGCAATTACTCCGTTATGATTCCAGTGCCACTGGACAATGT
>JBEPXQ010000190.1:0-4566 GCA_041641835.1 Bacteroidales bacterium | reverse complement strand
TTTTATCCTTATCTGCTTCTATAGCCTCATCGATTATACCATTTTGCTGCGCAATTTTTGCCCCGCGGTAATCAGACTCATTAATATGTGTAATCTGAGGGAGTGCGTGGTTCTGATCAGAAGGCATGACAACTGTTAATGATTGATTCTCACCATATTCATCAGTGGAATAAGTTGATTTAAGCACTTTGGTTAATAAGCTGTTTTGTTTATCAGCTTGAACACCATCAATAAGGCTTACACTTTTCGCAGGAGTGGCCAGGAAGATATTCAGGTCAACACCATTTTCAGTCCATCGCTGCACTTTCCATTTATAATGCCGGTCTGCTTGAATCTCCTCCACATCATAAGATCGTGGGTGAAGCAAAACCTGAAAATCTTCAGCAGGATTATAAGCCTTCACCTTATCAAATACAATCCAGTATCCGGCAGCGTCTTCAGAAGGATAAAGCATCTGTAAAGTACGGGTATGGGTACCATTATTTAAAGCAGGGCCAGCATCACCCGCTGCATAGGCAAGTTTTTTCTCTATAATAAATCCACCGGAAAGTCCGTCTCCTTTTTTTGAAGAATGGTCCTTATTATTGATCAGCACTGTATTGGATGACTTTGCCCGGTTGTTAATGTAATTCCAGGAAAAGCCTAATGCCCCATTACCCCAATTGCTATACCCTGAGTTGACCACCAGATCCTCACCAAAAGCAGCCAGGTGAAGTGAATTGGTTTCCTTATGAGAATGTGCAGAGGAGCTTTTTGGATTCCAAAGTACTCCGGATACATGTTCTTCGTTGCTGGGATTATGGACAAACCATGCACCACCATCAGGATAAATTTTACTTGAGTTGGGCCGAACCGGAGCAGTAAGAGAGTCTAAGGCCAGGTAACTGAGCAATCGTCCCTCAGGAGTTTTCCCCTGTACCTGCCAGGCTGCATTTTGTGCTGCAAGTTTGGAAAAACGGTTTACCCGCCAGGTGCCGGCACTTTCCTCAAGCCTACCACGAATGGATGTTCCCATTTTAGCATCTCCAAAAATATAAATACTGCCGTAGGTATTGAAATTATGTGCAAAAAGCCATTCATGAGCAGACTGAAACAAGGGATCATCATAATAATTATCCTCTCCGGTAAATTCCAGTACATCCATAAAATAATATTTCTGCTCACGCTCATCTTTAAGATACCTTGAGGTGGAATAACCCGTACCTCCTACGAATATGCCATCATCAGTGAGATGATCTTCCAGATCTTTCCGGTATTTCTTTTTGTGATATTCAAAATTTTCCCTGTCGCCTTTATACAGGTAATAAATACCCTGAGAAGAATAGTAACTTTCGAGCCAGGCACTGTTTCGCTGGTTATCCAGGAAGCTGAAGTAAAGCCTTTCAAGAGAATCCCTGTCTGCAGCATCTATATTGTTGTAGAGAACATCCAGTGCTATTATTGCACTAAATGAAGCACAAGCCACGGGAACTGTACCCGCCCACTCATTTGGTTTAGTGCGGGAAGCCATTACATCATTAAATTTAAACATGGTCTCCACAATTTTAGCCTGGTACACCTGCTGGCTGTCTGGTTCCAAAATCCACAATAGGGTACCTGAGCTGATAATATCTCTTAAAAGGATTGCTTTGTCATCCACATCAGGAAGGGTTTCATCATATTCCTGCGCAAACATTGATATAGCTGAATCCTTTATTGCCTTCCAGGGACTTTGGGTAGCTTTTTGACGCAGGTCAGCATACATGTCTTCATTCACAATTAGAAAAGGGTGGCCCGAATCTGCGGTGTTGCATGCACTATATTGTAATGCATCTGAATCGTGAATAATTTGCAAAGTGGGTGGATAATCAGGTGCCATTTCCTTTGTATGAAAGAAATATTCCACATCATCCACCGCCGGATTTTGAATTGCAAAACTGACACTTTTTTTACCTGCTGCCAATGAATCCAAAAGCATTTGTGTTACATCCACCTGGTAAATATCATATTTCCCTTCGTCATTGACATTTATTGTCCCCACCTTTTGTTTTAGGGAAGGCTTATTATTCCAGTTTACTGTAGTTTCATCCCAGTCTTCATCCGTAGCATAAACATCTATATCCTGGTTGTTTAAATGATCGCATGTTCCCAACAGCCAAACCTGTGCAAGTGATATGTTGCCAATTTGAGCAGTTTCCAGGTTAAATTTAAAATAGCTGATGAGGGTATCGTTTGAGGAACTTACCACCTCTGCATACATTTTTTCTTCATTGCCATAATTTGTAGCAGGCGTGGATGAATTCACAAACGCATCATGAGAAGAAATATGAGTATAAACATTATTTTCTATTCCTGCCTGCGCGTGTTGATAAAGATCAATATCCATTTCCTGCCGGTAAAGACAAGCGACAACACTATTATCCTGAAGCTTGGAATTGAGCCAGTCTGGCTGGCCTCCAAGATATTTCCAGTCCCGGTTTATATAGCTGAAACCTTTAATTACTGGATTTTCCTTAATGGTATTAAAAAAGAGTTCATACCATTCGTTCCAGCTTTGTTGCCCGTTTTCAACCCCAATTTTGGTTGGATTGGCCTCACCTATCAAAACGGGTTTTTGGTGCATTTCAGCAGAATCTAAAAATTGAGCTGTGGTTGCATTGGTTATAAATTTGGGTTCAAACAAATCTATCGACCACCAATCTACATAATCATCGCCCGGATAATAACTCATAATATCGGACATATTTGTTAAAGGGTGAACGCACCATACAGTTGCTATGCTATCAGACTGGGCTCTAAAAATATTAGTGACATGACGAAAAGCTTCCCTGTAGGGGGCAGCAGCATAATCATTCCAAAAACCGTTTGCCTCATAGCCTATGCGTACCATAACCGGTCTGTCAAGGCTATCCAGGTGCTTTGCCAAAGCTATTAACCCCGCATCGTGAAGCCCATCTGCAACTTCCTGCGAATAACCATTGCCTCCGCTGGTCATGGATAAACCCAGCTGTAAACCTACGCCTTTTGGATAATGACTAAGCACACGTTGGTACTTATCCAACTCTTCCTTTACTTCTGCTTCTGTATCATTGGCACCGGTGTACTCCATGTAATACATGGGGTGCCTATCTGGACCCATAACTTCTACATAACCTGCAAATGCAAATTCATCTGACTGGCCCGCTATATGAATAACTTTATCTACAGGTTCAAATTTTGCATTAAAATTTATTCTTTCGGCATATTGTGCAAATCCCCCCAAAAACATAGAGAGAAAAACAAGAGCGAGAAATTGTGATTTTGAATAATTCATTTTACTACCTCCTTTTGATGATTGTGTTTGTAATATTAATGTGCTGGTTCTTTATGTGCAGCATATAAACGCCCGGATTCACTTCTATACCCGAAGAATTTTTTCCGTTCCAGATAAATTCTGAATCGTTAATTTTTGATGAATAAACCATTCGTCCGGTAACATCGTAAATTGAACAGGTTGAACTGCCGACGAATGTTTCGGGAATTTTCACGTGTAATATTGAAGTAAATGGATTTGGAAAAACTTCCACGGACTTTTGGGCGGTAAGAGAGGAACTCCCGGTAAATTGGGTTAGCGTGCTGTCATTAGGTATAAACTCTACCGATATGGTGTTGGTGGCAAGATCTTTCGCATAATATTCAATTGCCAGCATTTCTGTTCCCTCATTCGATTTTTGCTTTTCATCACCGGGGTCTGTAGAAATGACAGAAAACACCACATCATCAGGTTGATTTATTTTTACTTTCATAACCTTTCCGTTTTTGCGCAACAGGGCTTCAGATTCATTCAGTTCAATGGTTGCATCAGTCACCATCTGCCAGCGAATTGGGGTAAACTCATTGATTTGCTCAATATTATCAGTGATGACAATCCTTTCACGGTCTTTCATTTCGAAAGCACGTGTAGTTTTGGATGTCAATGGATAAGTAGCTGACATATCTACACTTGCATAGGCATAATTCTGAGAGCTGTAAAAATCTGTTATATCAGCAAATCCGTGAATGGCTTGTTTTTCGTAATTCAGCGTAAGCGTATTATGGCTATAGTTGTTAAGGCGGTAATAGTCCCATCTTTTATTGTCAAAATCAAAATAGCCAGATAAGTCGTAGCTGTCTCCACTCAAATCATAAGCCCATCTTTCACCTTCTGCATCAAGCACAAAAGAACCGATATCCATATGCGCATGGTTGGTATGGGGAATTCCGCCTTTAAAACCGAGGTAAACAGCATTATCATCCCAGCTACTGTGCATGGCGCCTACAGCAGTCTCCCCACTGGAAATGGCTACATCAAGTGCAAAATCATCATGAGACAGATTTTGACCTGCATTACTGTACCAGGCTGCCAGCAGAGCGAGGAAACGATCCAGAGTATCATCGTTCATCAAATCATGAAGTCGCATGCGTGCCAGATCCCTTCTGATGGTTAACCTTTCAAACCAGGCATAGCCGGGTTCTTCAAATTCATGTGCCATCCAAAATAAAACCGGGGAGTAATATAAAGTCTTTTTCGAATCTCCGTAGTTAAAATAGAGACCAGTGGGTCCTGCC
>JBEPXQ010000189.1:0-4605 GCA_041641835.1 Bacteroidales bacterium | reverse complement strand
TGTGTTACCGTGTCGCCCACTTTGATGTCTTTTGAAGATTTAATACCGGAGATAAGATACCCCACATCGCCGGCCTCAATTGTTTTCTTCGGGATTTGCTTCAGGCGTAAAATACCAATCTCTTCGGCATCATATGTTTTCTCTGAATTAACGAATTTGAGTTTATCACCGGGCTTAAGTCTGCCATCGAAAATACGGAAATAAACCACCACACCCCTGTAAGAATTATACACAGAATCAAAAACCATGGCTCGTAATGGCTTTTCAGGATCGCCGGTAGGTTCGGGTATCCTGTCGATGATAGCATTGAAAAGCTCCTGAGTGCCTAGGCCGGTTTTAGCGCTGGCTTCGATGATGTCCTCCCGTTCACAGCCTATCAGGTCCACAATCTGGTCTTTCACCTCTTCCGGTTGTGCAGCATCCAGGTCCATCTTATTAAGCACAGGGATGATCTCCAGGTCTTGCTCAATGGCCATATAAAGATTGGCAATGGTCTGTGCCTGTATTCCCTGGGTGGCATCCACTATCAGCAGAGCGCCTTCGGCAGCAGCAATGCTTCGGGATACCTCATAGGAAAAGTCAACATGACCGGGTGTGTCAATCAGGTTCAGGCGGTATTGCTGCCCGTCAGTATGTGTATAGTCCATTTGTATGGCATGACTCTTAATGGTAATGCCTCTTTCGCGCTCCAGGTCCATGCTGTCGAGCATTTGATTCTGGAAGTCGCGTTCGGATATCGTGCCGGTATGCTGCAACATGCGATCCGCAAGTGTGCTCTTCCCATGATCAATATGGGCAATTATGACAAAGTTTCTCAGGTTCTTCATTTCGTGCAAAAATACGTTAATTCAACGTCAAAAGTGCCGGGCTTGTTTAAAGTCCGGGATAAATATTTCAGCCTGATATTAAGAAACCGGGAGCCGGTCTGAATATTGTAACTCCCGTTTCATTCTGTAGATTATTGTTGCTGTTCCATGTATAGCTTCAGCAGTTTGGCTACATATTTGCCAAATACATCAAATTCAATGTTCACCACGCTACCATCTTTGAAATTATGGAAGTTGGTTACGTCATACGTAAACGGAATAATCGCTACAGAAAACATATCCGGCTTAGAATCAACCACGGTAAGACTAACACCATTAACGGAGATGGAGCCTTTTTCAACAGTGATGTTGTTTTCTTTTGGATCATATTTAAACCAGAATTTCCAGCTTCCGTCAGTTTCTTCAACAGATGTGCAAGTAGCTGTCTGGTCGATATGGCCTTGTACAATATGGCCATCAAAACGAGCGCCCATGGGCATGCTGCGCTCCAGGTTTACTTCGTAGCCCTCTTTCCACTCGCTCAGGTTAGTTTTGTCCAGGGTTTCCTGAATAGCCGTAACCACAAATTGCTTTTTCTTCGGGAATACGTCGGTGATAGTCAAACAAACACCATCATGTGCGATGCTTTGGTCCACTTTCAGCTCATCGCCAAAAGGAACCTCTATGGTAAAGTTAATATTGCCGCGATCACGCTCAACCTTAACTACTTTTCCTGTTTTTTCTACAATTCCTGTAAACATAGTCTTCGCTTTTCAAGTTTCCGGCAAAGATAAGAAAATGAAGGGAAGAGAAATAGACTGAATTTGGATTGTGATCATGGTTGTGATAAATTGCAAAACTGCGACTTTTAACCACCAAAAATATGAAGGATTTTTCTGTGAACAAGGTGTCTTTGTGGTTTATTTTATCTCTTGCTACTTGCTTTCTACGCCTGTTTACCCTTAATTATACTTTATTTTTACCACAGAGACACGAAGAACACAGAGTATTTTCCTCCTTTTTTCTGTGTTTCCTCTGTGCCTCTGTGGTTATCTCTTTCCACCACAAAGGCACAAAGAACACAAAGCTTCTCTATCCCTTTGATTTCTATGTGCTTTCTCTGTGACCTCTGTGTCTCTGTGGTTATTTTTTTTTCACCACAAAGGCACAAAGAACACAGAGATTCTTTATTCCTGTACTTCTCTGTATTTTCTCAGTGAACCCTGTGTCTCTGTGGTTATCTTTTTTTCACCACAAAGGCACGAAGAACACAAAGGTTCTCTATCCCTTTGCTTCTCTGTGTTTTCTCTGTGACCTCTGTGTCTCTGTGGTTTATTTTTTTCACCACAGAGACACGAAGAACACAGAGATTCTTTATTCCTGTACTTCTCTGTATTTTCTCAGTGAACCCTGTGTCTCTGTGGTTATCTTTTTTTCACCACAAAGGCACGAAGGTTTTCATTCATGTTGTTATCTTTTCATAAATATCCATTCAGTACCCTTCTAATTCCATTTTTCAGGACGACTTCATTAAAATTAATAAGCAATCCTAATTTCAAATCCTTCAATTTCAAATAGGTGAGAATCTGAGCTGTATGAATATCGGCTAAGACATCTACACTTTTTATTTCAATGATGACCTTATTTTCTACCAACAAGTCTATTCTATAACCTGCATTAAGCTTAACATCCTTATAGACAACCGGCAAAGCCACCTGTTGTAAGACGTGTAGACTCTGTTCTTTTAGCTCATAAGCAAGGCAGGTTTCATAAGTGCTTTCCAAAAGTCCGGGACCTAATTGCCTGTGGACTTCTATGGCAGCTCCAATTATCTTTGAAGATATTTCATTTTCTGTCATCCAGTTGATCTTTAGTGTTTATCTAAGATACGAAACTTTTTTTGGTCTGAGTCTCTGTGGTTATATTTTTTCACCACAAAGACACGAAGAACACAGAGATTCTTTATTCCTTTGATTTCTCTGTGTTTTCTCTTTGCACTCTGCGTCTCTGTGGTTTATTTTTTTCACCACAAAGACACAAAGAACACAAAGATTCTTTATCCCTTTGATTTCTCTGTGCTTTCTCTGTGACCTCTGTGACTCTGTGGTTGTCTTTTTTATATCGCTTTACCGAGTATCTTAAAATCCCCGTCAGGATATATCGTTCCGGGGTTCCGAAAACGTTATACAGCTCAATCAAATCATCCTCCCAGCCCTCTTCAGCCCAATAATTTTTTATATTTTCAAATCCCGTTCAGAAGTTGTGGATAAATAGTGATGTGGAAGGAAGAAAACAGCATTGAAATTTATCTTTTTTCTTTAATTTTAGACATTCCAAAAAGAGCTAATACACTCATGATCATGAAAAAATTATATCTACTTAAAACGTTATTATTCAGCATCTCATTTGTTTCGTTTTTATTTATGTTGCCTGAATGGGCGACAGCTAAGCAGGTGGATTCTACTGCCGTTTGCCGGGTAGCTGAAAATCTTTTTTATGAAAGGGGGAATTTCAAACAAAATGTAGAATTTAACTCTGAAGTTGTGTCCACGGTTATCCATAACGACACTATGCTGTATTACGTGGTGGAGGTGAACCAATCTCACTATGCTGTTATTGCTGCTGATAACCGCGTTTATCCTGTCTTGAGCTATGCTTATAATCCATATCCGGAAGCGGCTTTCCCGCCTGCATATCAGGAGTGGATGAAAAATGTGAGGGAGCAGATATTGTACGTGCTGCGCAAACAGCTAACACCCGATGCTTATGTAACCGATGAATGGAAATATTATCTGAATAAAAGCCTTATCAGCAAAAGTAATTACAAAGCTGTTTCGCCACTACTAAATGCTACCTGGCACCAGGGAGATCCCTATAATATGCAGTGTCCTTACTCAGCTAATTCCGTGTACGCCAATAACCATGTTCCTGTTGGCTGTGTGGCTGTTGCCATGGGCCAGATAATGCAATACCACGGGCATCCTGCTTCAGGCACCGGTTCTCATAGCTATACTTCCAGTTATGGAACCGAATCAGCGAACTTTGGCAATACCACCTATGACTGGTCGAATATGCCGGGAAGTGTTACTTCTTCCAGCCCTGCTTCACAGAAAAATGAGGTGGCAAAACTACTTTACCATTGTGGCGTTAGCGTGGATATGAATTACGGTGATAACGGCAGCGGCTCATACAGCGGGGATGCCATGCTGGCTCTGGGAAATTATTTTAAGTATAATTCATCGCTGATGAGTTATGAAGCTAAAGCATCTGCAAGCAACTGGGATTATAAAATAAAAAATGATATTGATAACGGTCGCCCGGTATTTTATCGCGGTGAGAAGAGCAATGGAGGCGGGCATGCTTTTGTGCTTGACGGATACCAGGGAAGTAACAATGATCATTATCACTTTAACTGGGGCTGGGGCTCGTATTACAATAATTATTGCTACCTAAATGCGCTCATCCCGGCAAATATAACCGGATATAATTATACCTATAACCAGCACGCCATTTTTGGAATAGAGCCGGCGGGTACAGCAAATTTAATTTACTGGAGCAAACAAATTATTGATGATAACACAGGTCAGAGTTCAGGAGACGGAGACGGACAGGCAGAGCCGGGAGAGACCATCGAGCTGATCATCACCTTGAAAAACACAGGTAATTCAGCGGCAAGCGCTGTAAATGCTACCCTGTCAACCTCCGACCCGGACATTACCATTACAGACGACAATGAGGATTTTGGATCAATAAGTGCAAACAGCACCGCCAATTGCCTGTACGATTATGATTTCACTGT
>JBEPXQ010000188.1:0-4611 GCA_041641835.1 Bacteroidales bacterium | reverse complement strand
AATCATCCAATCCCCCGATAGCTATCGGGGCAATCATTATGCAGTAGGCAAGAAAGCCCCAGTAAAATGTCCTCTTCGTGATTTCACGGGGTAAACAGTAGCCAAGAAGGCAGTAGGCAAATAATAAGCTTCCTGAAGTTCAAAACAAATGATTATGTTATTATCAATCATCCAATCCCCCGATAGCTATCGGGGCAATCAGTCAATCAAAAATCTCAGATTTATTCCGATAACCCTCGCGATTACAGAACCTTAAACCTTAAACGCCACAACGACCAAAAATCAATTCTCCCTCACAAAGCCATAGGTCTGAACCGAGTCCTGCGGACCTGGCATTTCTTCATACACGCTATACACCACGTAATCCGTATTTTCATCCATCCCGGTAAATAACTCACCCAGCATTTCATGCATCCTGATGTTTTCCGCCTCCAGCGCAGTAGAATCAGCAAAGTCAATATTAGTGACGTAGCTGATCTGCGGAAAAAAACCCTCCTTAAAACTCTGCATATAGATACTGATAACCAGCGGTTGACTCTCCAGCGCTTCCACAACCAGCGGCAGATCATAAGCAGCCGTTACCTTACTGATCACCTCATCATGCAACTCCTGCATTTGCTCCTCCTTTTCATAGATCAGGAAATCCTCAGCCGGATACATGCAGCGGCTCATCAGCGACACCGCGATTCCCGCGTTAGCCAGATGCCCCTTATCATAATATTCCCCTGCCTGCTCATACAGTTGCGGTGCTATCATCCCATCCAGCGCAAACTCCCCCACACGCAAGATATTTATGCGCCATGTATCCTCATATTTGCCATAGATCACCGTCACCAGCAACTTATCCTGATCACCCTCAGGCAGCAACAACAAGCCATAACCCTGCTCATTCTCAGCCTTATACCTGATACGGTATTCCGCATCCCGCAGCTCACCAGGGATAATCGTCACCTCCTCCTTGTAGCTGTTCTGCACACTAAACTCATCAATCACCTCATATTGCGCGCTGCGTAGCGCACCGCTGATAATTGGGATCACCGTATCCATTACCGCCATCTTCTCAGTCTTCATCCCCGGCGACATCATACCCTTCACCGCCTGCGCATCATTTTCGTACAATGCCTGCATCAGCGCGTCAGCTTTCTCATGCATCCGCCCCCGGAGCTCAGCATTTATATCCTCATTCTTATCATAATCAATCCCGTTCACATCACAAGCCTGCCATAATGCAGCAGCCAACAGCAACAAAAAAATCCTTTTCATAAGTCAGTAAATTTGATTCGAAAGTACGAAAATATCCGATAATATTATTTGCTGATGATGATTTGGGCAGCTACGCCTGCCCTTCCCACATGCCAACCCTGGCAGGCTACCGTCTTCGGCTGCAAGCTTTGTTGTCAAAGCAAGCTGCCGCAACCCATGCACAGGAGCTCGCTAAAGCTCCGCTCTGTCATGGGGCGGCAGCTAAGCTTTGCCTGCCAAAGGCTTTCCGCCTTCGCCGGGCTGCTCAGCCCCCGTAGCCACAGTCCTCCCGCTCGCGTAGGCATTTCCACTGCTCTGTAGCAACAGCATCCGCTTTCCCCATAACATTTATCTTTGCCATACGTTAGCCAAAAAAGAATAGTTGTGAGCGAATACATCAAAAACCGGATAGCAGAGGGAGAGCACCAGCAGCAGGACTTTAAGTTTGAAATCTCCGATGCCAGGAAGATCGCGCGTTCGCTGTCGGCCTTCTCCAATACCGATGGCGGCAGGCTACTGGTTGGAGTGAAAGATAACGGCGCCATTGCCGGGGTGCGCAGCGATGAAGAATATTATATGGTCGAATCCGCAGCCAGTCTGCATTGCCGGCCCCAAGTGGATTTTGGATACACCGTGTGGAATGTGGATGGCAAAACAGTTTTTGAAGTTACAGTGCCCAGGCAGGAAGGCGAACTGGTGAAAGCACCCGACAAAAACGGCGACTACAAAGTCTTCCTCAGACGCGATGATGAAAACATACTGGCCAATGGCATTTTCGTGCTGGCGCACCAACTGAAAAAGCAGAATAAACAAGTCATACTCGAATACTCCGATACAGAAAAAAACCTGCTTGAATACCTTTCCCAACATGATGACGTTACTTTTTCACAATATCGCCGTCTTAAAAAACTGCCCTACCACCGCGTCCGCGATGTCTTTGTTAAGCTCCTGGCCTGGAAAGTAATACGCATGGACTTTGACGGTAAGGAATATTATTATTACCTCAGCGATGACAAAGATTTGCTGGAATAGCATGAAATCGCGAAATTTGGCTGAAAATTCCAAATCTATTATTAGATTTGGTGTGCCGTTTTAAAGGCTGGAGAAGGAAAAGAAATGAGTGGCTCATTTGCATCAACATATTTGTTACCGGTAGTCATCGGCATTATCATGTTCAACCTGGGTTTGAGCCTTAGGTTGAGCGACTTCAGGCGCATACTGCATAATCCCGGATCCTTTTTCGTGGGCCTGTTCAGCCAGATGGTTATCCTGCCCGGCCTGGCATTTGCCATAGCCGCCATGGCCCCTCTTGCACCTGAAGTAAAGGTGGGCATCGTGATCATTGCCGCCTGCCCGGGGGGAGCCGTTTCAAATATGATCACCTACTATCTAAAAGGAAATGTGCCCCTGTCCATCTCGCTCACCTCAGTAAACAGCTTTCTCATCCTGTTTACCATCCCAATTATCGTTCACCTGGGGCTAACCACCTTCATGACCGAATCCCAGTATATCCACATGCCTGTGCTCTATACGCTCTCGCGCGTATTTACCATGATTATCATACCCGTGATTATCGGAATGGTGGTAAGAGCCCGCGCCAGAAAACTGGCCGAAAAGCTGGAAGGTTTCCTGAAGTACGCCACCATTATACTGCTGGCCGTGGTGTTTTCCTTTGTGATCTTCGAAAAAAACGGCGGCAGTATCACACAAATAGGACGCTATCTTAAAATAACACCCTACGTGCTGGCGCTCAACGTGGCCGGCATGTTGGTCGGCTATATAGCCGCGCGTGTGTTCCGCTTCGGCACCGCCAAGCAGATCACGCTGTCCATCGAGGTGGGCATACAAAACAGTGCACTTGCCATCACCATTGCCGGCAGTACAGCCTTCCTGGGTAACCACGAGATGGCGCTGCCCGCCGTGGTTTACGGCATGTTTACCTTCTTCAACGCAGTCCTGTTTGGCTGGATCATCAAAAACTGGTTCCCCTCCGACCACCTGGATTAAAGCTTTTGCCAGCCCGGAAAACCACTTTTGAAGATCCGATGATGTTGATTGAATATTTGATAGATTGACAAGTAAAAACTAAATGCCGGAAAGTTGGTTCATCATGGCAAGCTTCCCCGGATGAATAACGAAGACCCTGAGAATCAAAATTATTCACATATAAAACGAGCATGCTACGCGGCGCACACACACAACATAACTATATTTAAGCTATTACATGCGTAAACATCGTATCTTTAAAACCAAATTTAGACTGATGAAAATAACGCATTTGTTCTTTTTGTTGCTGCTGATAACAGCCTGCCAACGAAAAAATACTATCACAAACACCGCTGCTGCAATAGACCTGCAAGAAACATCAGACAGCCTGTCCCTTTTCGGCAGAAATGTGATTTCCACCCCTCTCTATGAGCGTGACATCGCCATTAATCCTCAGGGTGATGAAATCATTTACACTTTGGGGAATTACTCCCAACGCCTAAGATGCCTGGTGATCATGCATAAAGAAAATGGAAGCTGGTCTGACCCGGAAATCATGAGCATATCAGGAACCTGGCAGGATATCGAACCTTTCTATACCACGGACGGCAACAGCTTGTTTTTCGCTTCCAACCGGCCTGTTTTCAACGACAGTAGCAGGCAGGATTACAATATCTGGTTCAGTAACCGCACTGAAAACGGATGGTCGCAACCACAGCCACTTGACACCATAATAAACACCAAAGCTGATGAGTTTTATCCATCTCTAAGTAGCAATGGAAATCTGTATTTCACTGCAACACGGGATAATGGTAAAGGTAAAGAGGATATTTTTGTATCGGAATATAAAAACGGCAGCTACAACCCGCCTGAACCATTGCCTGCTGCTATAAATACAGGCCATTATGAATTCAATGCCTACATTAGCCCTGGTGAAGACTTCATAGTATTCAGCTCCTACGGCCGCAATGACGGATTGGGTGGCGGAGATATCTATATCAGCCGGAAAGATAAAACCGGACAATGGCAAAAAGCGAAAAATCCCGGAAACATTATCAACTCCCCCTATCTCGACTACTGCCCTTTTATCGAATGGAAAAACCGGAACTTATACATTACCAGCGAACGAATACCCAATAAGCAGCAGAAAAGAGCAAGCGTCCAAAGCATTAAAGCCTCATCAACCAGCATACTAAATGGCTTCGGAAATATTTACCGTATATCACTTGATAAATTAGAACAGAAAAAGTGAGAATCTTTCAACTATTATGATCAGACACATTTCATAAACTCCTTCAAGTCCTTTGCCGGAAACTCACCTTACAGACAGCTCAAAAAAAACGATCTGGTAATGGATTTACTTAAGAAATAAACGCTGTCGAT
>JBEPXQ010000187.1:0-4612 GCA_041641835.1 Bacteroidales bacterium | reverse complement strand
CGTCAGTTTCACAATTATCAAAACCAACAAATCCGTAAAAATTTCCAGATATATTGATCGGGATAAGAAGTATAGCTTTAATATCCTGGGAGTCTAATAATGTACGCGATTCTTCCGGTAGCTCGCTAACTTTCATGCTTATAATCTCGCCTGCAGAAAGTTTAGCTTCCCATCCTGGTGTTAATTTTTCATATGACAGGCCTTGCAGCACAGGATTATCAATTTCAGGTTTTACTCCTTGTTTTACAAATTCTGCAATCTGACTCATTAAAAGCAGTCCATCGGAATCGCGATGGTTTAGAAAGACATATACTCTGCTGGCACCCGTTGCCTTACCCAGCAGCCGCGCAAAGTCAGAATAAGCGATACTTCTCTGGCCAAGTAATAGAGTATTTGCCTCATTAATAGCTGAAAGGTATTTACTCCGTTGTTGAAGTTGTAAGGTGCGTTTGCTAACTTTTTGTTCCAGTGTCTGATTGAGCATTATGAGATCATTTTCTGTCTTTTCTGCTCTATCAATATCAGTTATTATGGAAATTGAACCCATTTCAACACTGTCTATTCTTATTTTTTCAAATTTCCATATAACAACGTTACCAGAATTCAACCTTATTTTTTTTGTGAACGATCCACCATATTCATTAAACCGCTCTCCTGTTAATCTGTAAAACAACTTTTTAAACGACTCATCAACAATATTATCTTTACTTATTCTGGAAATTTTTCGAAATTGCTTATTTGAAGATACTATTCTGTAATCCGGGTCGGTAACTAATAGTCCTGAGGGCATAATTTTTAAAATCCTGTTGGCAAGTGTGGAAGGTGTAATTTCAAAAATTTCAAGCCTGAAGCTACTATACGCAATGCCCGACATAAAAAATAATAATGCTAAATCCGGGTAATAATAATAACTTATCACCGGATAAAATTCTGCATCATAGCATGCAGGCTCAGTGCTTCATTTTCCACCACTGTGCTAAATGAATCCCAGTCACCCTGTTTAAGGGCGTTTAACAGCTGTGCGAAGTTGGCTGAAGCCTGCTGAACGCGGTTCTCCGCCAGGAAGTGTCCCTTCATCAGCTCATGACCTTTGGAGGAGCTCACTTTTTTGGGCGAGGCATCCACGATGATCACTGCATCACGGATATCTTTCATTTTGGGGTGAAGCTGCAATGCTGCCCCCACAGCAAATTCATCAGAGCTGTTTTCAAGATCAGGGTGCCATCCCCAACCGGCGAGCTTCGGAAAAACCGAACGCGAGGCGCTTCCGGAACCCAGCCGCGCCATATAGGATGCTTTTTTCCTTAGGTCGTTAGTAATACGCCTGCAGTGTGGGTATTGCTCCATACTGCATAGTGTCATGGCTACTGCGCTCATAAAAGAAGCCGAGGAAGCGATGCCGGCAGAATGCGGAAAGGTGTTGCGGCTGCTGATCTTTAACTGCAGTTCATCAAGAAAAGGGAAATATGTCTTCATTTTTTGAAGATATTTTTCCAGCTTCGCTGAAAAGGCTTCATTTCTTTCGCCCTCAAAGAAAAAATCCAGATGAAATTTGCCTGTTTTTTTGAATTGCGTTTCCACTATGCTAACTGTAGCAACTCATCTATATTAGAAGCTTCATCTAGTGTTGATATATCATCTTCACATGATAAAATTCTTTTTATTCCTCTCCTTACTACCGGGTGATCATCTACTATTACTAAATCTATCATTCCGTGCATGTTAACAATCCCACAACTAAACATTTCTCCCTTAAAAAACTTTCTTCAATTCTGATTCATACTACCCCAACCGTTGCTTCATCCAGCTGTGCTATTACTGCACAAACAACCACACATCAAGCTGTGGATGTTTTTGTTTAAGAGTGCGAAAGCCACTTTCGGCCTGCTCCATATAAGCGTACTTCTCTACAGCCACACGATAGTATGGTGAATCTGGAGCCTGGAATATCATTGCTTCGCTAAAGCCTTGCTTCTTAAGCCGCTCCTTTAAACGTAACGCGTTATTTTCATTGTTAAAGCTCCCGGCCACGGCATACCAGCTGCTCGCCACTGCAGCATATTTGCTGCTTTGCTGCTCTGTAATGAATGAGGTTAGATCAAAAGCCTGAAGGTTTACTCTTTTGGCTCTGTGTTTTGTTATAAGCTCGTCATCTATACCGTTAAGCTCAAATATGGTACGGCGGTTTTGCTGATGTGCCTCTTCGGAACATGCCACATTATCACTGCACTGATTTACATGCAAACGCTCTCCAAAGTAATACGCCCTGAAGCGATCAGGGTCAATCCCCTGGTCTGATAAAAATGCTATCGCTGCCAAAGAACGCCTGCGCGAGAGGTGCATATTATAGGTGTCGCTGCCCCTTGCATCTGCATGTGATGACATCTCTATGGTTACATCCGGATGGCGCTTCATGTAAGCTGCCAGCTTCATTAATGCTTCATAAGCATCCTGACGGATGTAATGCTCATCGAAATCATAGTAGATGTTCTCCAGGGCCAGCAGTATCTCCTGCTTTTCTTCTTCCCTGTCAGGCTCCGCCAAATTGTGCATCACTACCCTGATCTGAAAAACGGTAGTGTCCTGATCTAAGCTATCGGGGACGCCCAACTCTGTGGTATAGGTTTCATAGCCCCGCTTTTTAGCTTCAAACCTGTAAAGGGTGTCTGCCTGTATTGGAATACGAACATAACCCTGGTTATCTGTAATGACACTGTCGGTGTTATTCAGCTTTATGGTGGTCTGCTGTAAGGGCGAGCCCAATGAATCGGTAACTATAATATCGGCCAGTGCAATCATCAATCGGGCTGGTAATAGTTGATAGTAGTAAATCTTATCTTTACCACTACGGTTACTGCTGAAATACCCGCTCTGCTCATCTTTACCATATACCCCAAAGTCATCCTTTGGAGAATTCAACGGCGTCTTTACATTTTTGGCGGCTCCATAATCGCCTTTGCCTTTTATCCTGCTGCGCAAAATATCCAACCCTCCCATATTAGTATGCCCTTCGGAGGAAAAATACAGCATGCTGTCACTTCCAACGAAAGGAAATAATTCATTGGCCTCGGTATTGATGTTCTCACCCGCGTTTTTGGGGGTACTCCAGCTTCCGCCTTCTTTCTTTATATAATAGATGTCGAAGCCACCATAGCCTCCCGGCTGATCGCTGGCAAAGTATAACAGCTGGTTTTTCTCATTCCAGGCAGGATGCATATAGCTATACTGCTTATCAACAAAGGGAAGCATCTTGATATCGGTCCACTTACCTCCTGTTTTGTGGGCATGATATAAGCCTATGGGTACTGTTTCTGACATCTCAGCTTTCAGGAAAAGTCCTTTCTGTAAAGGCTGACTGGCGGAGAAAAAAGCACCTTCACCTTCGTCGTAAAAACAAACGGTGGCCAAATGGTACTTATCCGGGAAGTTGTTTTTAAACGGAAGGACTTCTGCAGTTATGGTATCTGAATCGATCGATGTACGATACAGACCGGTAAAGGTGGAGCCGTTCCAGTCATCCTGCTTTTTCTTGTCTCCACCGCTGGCACTGAAGTATAGCGTGTCTGAGTCTATGAAGGGTGAAAAAGTACTCAGCTCCTCTCCCAGCTCAAGGTCTGATACTTTGTATTCTGATTCTGATCGAAGCCGGTCTATGTTTCTGATGGAGCCAAGCCATCCTGCTATCAAGGTGTTGGTCGTATCACTATGGTATACTTTCTTCAGGTATTTTTCGGCCCTTGCATAATCACCATTGGCCATCAGTACACGACTAACCAACACATGAATATCGTTTGATAAGGAATCACCTGCTTGCAGCTGATCCAATACCTCTAAGGCCTGACTGTAATCGCCCATCTTTAAATAGGACTTCACCAGGTTGACTTTGGTCTGCAGCCGCGACTTCTTGTTTAATGACTTCTGATATAACTCGGCGGCCTTTTTGAACTTTAACGCCTCATAATGATAGTCCGCTTTCCCTGAGTAGTAACGGGAACTGCAGGAGGCCATTAGTATTATTAACAGTGATAGAATGAATAATCTCATGATACTGGAATTTAAAAATAACGAACACTTTTGAATTTTCTCAGAGTACCGCCAAAGTCCAGCCCCAACATTATCTCATGGGTGCCTCCGGCATATTTGTACAAATCTGAGTGAAGGAAATCATAGGAATAACCCAGGCGTATGTTATGGTTGATCTGGATCTCAACCATGGCTGTCAAGGCCGTATTGGTTCGATATCCCATCCCCAGCCAAAAACGCTCCTTGTATAATAAAGCCAGATTGAAATCTGCCTGTAAAGGGGCTCCCGGACTATACTTCACAAGACCAAAGGGCTTTAAAACAACATCACTGGAAACAGGAAGTACATAACCGGTGGTGAAAAAGTAATGCCGCCGGAAAAAACTTGCATCTTCCATATCCAGTGAAAAATCAAAATGACGATCATAGGATAATATGGTGGGAATGGCTATGCCGGCATAAAAATTACGACGATAAAGGTACATCCCAAAACCGAATTTCGGATACCAGCTGCTCTGGTAACCTCCATCAAAGAGTTTATCATGATCCCAGTAAATCAACTCATCTAAACGCTCACAGTAATTTGCCG
>JBEPXQ010000186.1:2071-4642 GCA_041641835.1 Bacteroidales bacterium | reverse complement strand
GATCTGTGGGAGGGAATAGTTATAGATCCTATCGGGGCCATGCTGGCAGTACTGGTATTTGAGGGGATAGTCGCAAGCGGATTACAGGGTGCCACTACGGCAGTGCTGATAAGCCTGGGGAAAACTATTTTATTCGGCACACTATCAGGGGCCGTTTTTGCCTTTCTATTGGTACTTTTTCTTCGGAAGTTCTGGATCCCGGATTTCCTGCAGGAAAGCATGACACTTTCCATGGTAGTGGCTTCATTTCTGATATCAGACTTGTTCCAACCCGAATCCGGCCTTTTCGCCACAACCTTAATGGGTATCGTAATAGCCAATCAGAAATATGTGAGCATAAAACATATCCTGGAATTCAAGGAAAATCTACGTGTTCTTATAATATCCATATTATTCATCATTCTATCTGCACGTCTTGAGCTTGCGGTGTTCCGCGATATTAGTTTTAAGGTTTTGATACTGCTGGCGATTCTTATCTTCGTGGCCAGGCCTTTGTCGGTACTCCTGTCTTCACTATTCAGTAAACTGAATTTAAAAGAAAAGATATTCCTAAGCTGGATGGCTCCCCGTGGAATAGTGGCTGCAGCGGTTTCGTCGCTGTTTGCTCTGAAAATGCGCGAAACCGGTATAGAACAGGCTGAACTGTTAGTGCCGTTTACTTTTATTATAATTGTAGGTACAGTGGTGATTTACGGATTTACTGCAGGGCCACTGGCACGCCACTTAAAGCTTTCGCAGTCTAACCCTCAGGGAATCTTGTTCCTGGGTGCTCATCCTGTCATTCGTGATATTGCTAAGGTTGTTATGAACCAGGGATTCAAAGTAGTAGTGGTTGACCGAAACAGAAGTGCCATTACTGATGCAAGAATGGAGGCTATTCCTGCGGTTTACGGTAATATGCTATCGGAACAGGTGCTTGAGGAAATACCGTTTGAGGGAATCGGAAAACTTATGGCTGTAACAGCTAACGAAGAAGCTAATTCACTTGCACTTTTTCATTTTGATCAGATATTTGACCGGGAAGAAACTTTTCAAATTTCCAGGAAAGTATCCAAAAAAAACGGATCAAGGGAAATCCTCCCTGAGCACCTTAAAGGACGGGTACTATTCGGGGAGGATGTTGATTTATCACATCTTACAGCTCTGAAGAAAAAAGGAGCAGTGGTTAAAGCTACACAACTTACAGAAGAGCAAGATTACCAGTCATTTAAGGATTATTATGGTAAGCAAATGATACCACTTTTCAGCATTACCAAAGAGAAGAAGCTACTGGTTAATACGAGCGACAGCAAATTTAAACCCTCGCCGGGTCAAACTATAATAGCACTTGTTAAGGAACCCGGCTGAACCCTCTAATAAGATCGGACACAGGTTTCAGCTCCAGTCAAGCTGTCATATCTATCGCTCAATCACCTTTATCAATTATTATAGAAGTAATTCAGCTGGGTATTACATCTCTTCCTTTAGCTTTTGCATGGGCGAGGTTTCCCGATTCATGTATCCGTGCCAGCTAATATAGATAAATAGTAACACTGCTGCACCAAGCGCTGTCCAGGCAATATCAACCTGCGAGCTCCAGTGGCGCACGGCGATGGCTACCAGGGCCCAGATACCCACTGCAGCAGCTTCACGCATATTTCGGTAATAGATAAGAAAAGCATAAATAAGCGTGGCGATGATTATCAATACGATAGTCCATTCGGATGGTGTCATTGGGCCTCCCTGCCAGCCGATACTTACCAGCCATACGGTGGCATTGGCAACCGTGGCAGTGATTATCCAGCCCAGGTAAATCACCAACGGCCACCAAACAAAAACGATTATCCGCAAAGGAGCATCCCATGTTTCCAGATGCATGCGCAGGCTTAAGATCACAAGAGAAAGTAATAATATCAGCATGATAATCATGGAAAGCGCTATCATATTACTCGTCCAGGCATAGATCCACATGCCATTGGCAAGATTGGCCAGCGAAAACCAAAGACCTGCCTGTTTTAGCTCTGTTTTGTCACCTAACCGGTAGGCGGCATACCACTGATGGATGAGAAAGGCAATTAGTAAGATATAGATCAATCCCCATATAGAAAAGGCATAGCCCGCGGGAGTGAAAGGGTTCTGATACATCGCACTGATATCGGCCACACTGGCTCCAAATTTTCCGGTGCCAGCCAGATAATTCATTGCCAAAGCAAAAATCAGGGTGACGCTGTTTAGGATAAGTAAAATAAGCTTCCGCATGGTTTTAGTATTAAAGTAGGGTTGGTTCAATAGAATTAACAATCATCAGCAGCTAAGGGTTTAAGTAATGCGGATGGATGCACAAAAAAACCGGCAGCTTCCTTTGCTGCCGGTTTCATATTTCTAAGGATTTAACTTATCAGGTGGTATAAACCGAATTAAACAGCACGTAATCAGTGGTAAGGTCAGAACCCCAGCCCATTGCTTTTCCGCGGCCATCATTCAGGTCAAGCAGGATTTTCAGGTCCGGCTCGCGCAACAGCTTCTTCATGGCATTGCGGTTAATTTCCATCGGAACACCTCTTTCCAGTACTTTTTCCTGCTTATGGGCAC
>JBEPXQ010000186.1:0-2061 GCA_041641835.1 Bacteroidales bacterium | reverse complement strand
TAGAGGTCAGCCTTTTCGTAATCAAATTTAACGCCTGCATTTCCGGCTGCACCAATAATGCGCCCCCAGTTGGGGTCGCGACCATACATGGCAGCCTTAACCAGGGTGGAGTCAGAAATAGCCCGGACCAGCTTCCTGGCAGTTGTCTTGTCTTTGGCTTTCACCACTTCATACTCTATAAATTTGGAAGCACCCTCGCCATCACTTACGATCAGTTTAGCCAAATGAGTCATCAACTCCATCAGTTTCTCGCGGAACACTTTATAAGCCTCATCCTTTTTGCTTGTGATCAGGTCGTTATCAGCTTTGCCGTTGGCCATAACCACCACCATATCATTGGTAGAAGTGTCGCCGTCCACAGTGATCATATTGAATGTTTCATCCACGCACTCGCGCGTGACAGCCTGCAGCAGCTTCTTGTCGATATTGATGTCGCAGGTGATAAAGCTGAGCATGGTAGCCATATTGGGATGGATCATTCCTGAGCCTTTGGCGATGCCGGCCAGGTTGATCTCGTAGCCATCAGCTTCAAACTCCAGAAAACCTTCTTTGGCGAAGGTATCCGTGGTCAGTATGGCATTGGCAGCAAAAGAACCTGCCGCGGATTTTTTTGATAACTTTGGAATATTCTGACGGATACCTTCCACAATATCATCAGTAGGGAAGGGCTCACCTATAATTCCGGTGGAAGCTACTACCACGTCTTCTGCTTTGATGTTCAGTTCGTCGGCTGCTGCATCTGCCATGGCTTTTGCCCCCTGAGCACCTTGTTCCCCGGTGCAGGCATTGGCATTTCCGGCATTACAAACTATGATCTGGGCGCTGTTGTCCTTCAGATGCTTTTTGCTCAACTTTACCGGTTCAGCAATCACTTTGTTCTGGGTGAAAACGGCTGCAGTAGCTGCCGGAACTTCAGAATAAATCAATGATAAATCTCTGCGCAGGCTCTTAATTCCCGTGTGTGCTCCCCAGCATTTAAATCCTCTTACATTTGTAATGTTTTTATTCATTGTCATAAATATTAATTATGGTTGAAGCGGAATTATTTCGAGTCCGCTGGTTTCTTCTAATTCAAATAAAATATTCATATTCTGAATGGCCTGACCGGCAGCACCTTTCACCAGGTTGTCGATGGCGCTAAGGGCCAGGATGCGATTAGTGCGCTTATCATAAGTTATATGTATATCACACAGATTGGTGCCCCTTACAAATTTCAGCTCCGGCACCTGGCTACGGATACGGATAAAGGGACGGCGGTCATAGAAACGAGTGTACAGGTCATATAGTTGCTTATCGTCAACTTCTGATACAGGTGTGGCATAAGCTGTAACCAGTATCCCGCGGTCAACCGGCAGGATGTGAGGTGTGAACTGCACCAGAGCCTTCTTTTGGCCAACGCTTGTTAGTGATTCCTCTATCTCCACAGTGTGGCGGTGCGACTTTAGCTTATAAGCCTTGAAATTATCATTAACATTAGCAAAATGAGTCACCGGGCTGTGTTTTACACCTGCGCCCGTGGTTCCGGTCTTGGCATCCACAATGATGCTTTCCGGATCCACCAGGTTATTTGCCAAAAGGGGCGCCAGGGCCAGGGTAGCTGCCGTTGGGAAACACCCGGGGTTTGCCACTATTTTAGCGCCTTTGATTTCCTCCATGAATAATTCCGGCAAACCATAGGGGACTTCAGGAACCAGCTCTGGTGTATCATGTTTCTTTTCATACCATTGCTCATACACCTCAGGTGAGCTAAGTCTATAGTCGCCTGAAAGATCAATGATCTTAAAGTCCTTGTTTTTCCACTTACCCACAAATTCCATGGCCACCCGGTGGGGCAGGGCCAGGAAGCATATATCCGGGTTAACATCATCTATCTCATCTGCCGATTGCAGCCTCAGGTCACAAATATTCTGAAACTGAGGGTGAACATCAGAAAATAATTCACCTTTGCGGCTTTCCGAAGTTATCATGCTGATCTCCACTTCAGGATGCCTGAGTAGAAGACTCACCAGTTCTGATCCGGTATATCCTGTTGCTCCTATTATTGCTGCTTTTATCATGAAT
>JBEPXQ010000185.1:0-4646 GCA_041641835.1 Bacteroidales bacterium | reverse complement strand
TGTCCCCCGGAAAGCAGCTTGATAAGGTAAGGGGCCTGAAAGTCGGCTTTCTCGCTGTTGCTGAAGTTATAAGTGATAAAGCCATCCATCCGCACGGCCAGCGGGAAATTCCTGATAAGCGACAGCTTATCGTCACCGGCAGGTACAAAATATCGGGGTGCTTCCTCGTCAGAAAGCTGAAACCCATCACCTGCAAAAGTATCCCCGTAAGGTTTAAGGCGTGGCATGGAAGGAGTGTGACATGTTTTGCAGCTCAGCCGGTATTTCCGTGCAAAAGCAGGTATGGCGGAGGCTTTCTCTGCAACCAGCCCCAGCGTGAATGTAATGATAAGAGTTAAAAGTATTTTTTTCTTCATCCTGGTTTTATTTTAAGGTAAAACGGTTATTTCTGTTGAATGACGATTGATTTCATGGATGGCATATTCCTCTTCAGGCACGTTTAGGAATTCGGCCACGGGCTTCACCAGTAGCCGGTAATTAAGCACGGCTGTTACTTTCAGTTTTCCCGGTGCTACTTCATAGGGCAGATTAAAGGTAAAGGTTTCCAGTTTTGTTTCTCTGGGGCCGATGCGATAGTCCACACCGAGTGAGTCGGTATTCCACTGCATGATTGTCATACGTCCCTGAGGATCAAAATAAGGCATTCGGAATATACGGTCACCTACTGGCACATCCTCCCGTTTCACTCCTTTAAAATCAGGTTTCTCCAGCGGCACGCCCATGTCCTGGTAGGCCAGTTCATCGCTGGCGATGGTATATTCCTCTCCTTTAAACCCTTTTTTATCCACTTTTAAATGATAAGTATTTCCTTTTTCATCTTCAGCCTCCACATGCAGCCACACTATCCTATCTTCCACCGAACCGGTGGGGAATTTATGCCCTGTTTTCTGGTTAAACAGGGCCACAGTAAACACAGCCACTCCTCCCGGGACAGTTTCGCTTACATCAGGTTGTACCCGAAGTTCGATCACTCCGTTTAGTTTTCCCGGATCGTGTGCGCCATGAAACAGATGCAATTTGGCATCTTTATATTTAGTACCCATTCGGGCTGTTCGGGTATTGGCTTCTGTCATATGACAATCCTGGCACTGAACTCCTTCTTTTGAATAAGGTCCCTCTTCCCATTCCAGCTGAGTAGATTTTACCCATACTCCAAAAGAGCTCTTCTCGTTGTGGCAGATACCGCAGAATCTGGCTTTGCTGTGCAGTTCGGTCTTTACGATTTCATGCTCCGGAGAGTCGGTTTTACCTTTGCGCGAGCTGTACTTAGTATCACCACTGGTCATGATATAATTGTAATTATAGGCAGTATCTCCGTCTATTCCTTTGATAAGATGGCATACTTCACAGGATACCGATTCATTGGCCCGTGAGCCTTCTTCAGGTTTCGGAGGCGGCACATCGCCGGCCAGCCATGCCATGGGTGTGTGACAGCCGTTACAGCCTTCATGAGCCTTAGCCATATCCGGATCATTTTTGGAATGCGCCACGGCCAATTGGAAGTATTCAATCTCATCCCAATGGTGGGTGTAGGCTTTCGACATCATGGACTGTGACCACTGCTGATAGAAAGCATTATGGCAGGTTTTGCATTTGGCAGGCTTATCAAAATCATCATACTCAAATTCCCCAAACTGGTCTTTGCGTACTTCACTGGCTACAAAGCCGGAAATTGTGATAAGAAGTACAGAAAAAATAAGTGCATAGCGTAGTTTCATGAACATAAAGATTGGTAGGCATTTCCAAAATTAATAAAACAACAGCTGCTGGTCAAGCTATGATGCTGTTTTCCAGTAAATTTAGAAAGGCTATAAATTCCCATAATTATTGAACAAATCCTGCATGCCCCGCCTGTGGCTCAATTCAGCGCCTTTTTTGATTTAAACTGAGCATAAAAAGCCAGGATTACGGCTATGGCAACAGAAACATACAGGGAAGCCGGAACCGGCACCGGGTCTCCTCCGGCATAGGAATGCAAACCCGATAAATAGTAGTTCACGCCAAAATATGTCATCAGTATTGATCCAAGGCCAAACAGTGACATGGTATTAAAGGCAAACAATGACCGGAAAGCCGGTATTCGGTGCGAGTGGATGATAAAGCTGTAAACTATTATGCTGATTAACGACCAGGTTTCCTTCGGGTCCCAACCCCAATATCTTCCCCAGGATTCATTGGCCCAGATGGCTCCAAGAAATGTACCTATCGTCAGCAGGTACAGGCCCAGTGTCAGGCTTTTGTAGTTAATTACTGTCAGCTCTTCTATAGTTAATAGAATACTTTTTCTGTTGGTAGGTTTTGTAAGAATAAACAGGATCAGACAGAGTAAACCAATAATAGCACCCATTCCAAGAAATCCATAGCTGGCCGTGATAATCGATACATGCAAGGTCAACCAGTAGGAATTCAATACTGGCATCAGGGCTGTTATACCGGGATCCATAAAGGAGAGGCGCGCTACCATCAGTGTAAATCCTGCCAGCATTGCTGTAGATGCCAGGGTGAGAGGTGAGCGCTGTGCGAAAGCCAGGCCTGCTATAACTGCCACCCACGACACAAAGATCATGGTTTCATAGCCATTGCTCAGGGGCGCGTGCCCGGCAATATACCAGCGTAATCCAATGGCTGCAGTATGCATCAGCAAGCCGGCAGTCATCATAATTATCATGAGAATAAATATTCTTCCTGAAGGATTTGCTCCTCTGATGATGCTGTAGATCAGGTAAAGGATATATAAAAATCCAAGTATCAGGTAAAACGGGAATAATTTTCCGAATATTTCTGTCTTATGATACAATATCTCCGCCTTTATTTTCTGATGCGAGGGCAACTTGTAGCCAGCATGCTGCTGCTGATAGGTTTTGATCTTTTTTATTTGCTCAATTGCCTGATTTATCCTGCCGCTTTTAACCGACATATATATTATTCCGGGCGATTCCGACATGAATATTGAATCAGCTGCAGTGGGCGCGTAACGTGCTGCTTCCGGAGGGCTCATCCATTGATGCAAGTCACCTTCCACAGGAAATATGATCAGCATATCACCGCGTACTATCATGGATATGATGTTCAGCCTTTCATCCACTTTTAGTATTTCCTTATCAAGTTTGTTACGGCCGGACGGGGGTTTGTTGTAGATGGCCTGTACCTGTTTCTGAAGCAGGTAGTCTCCTGTCCGGAGGTTCACCAGGTCGGATACGGAAGCATATTCACCTTCTATTCCGGCCATCTGCCGGATGTCAATATGGCCGATTCTGATCAGAGGTTCTTTTAGCCAGCTGTCGGCATCAAACATAATGCCCATGAATACCTGCACCGGGTTCAGCTCTTCATATTCTGAGTCACGATAAATTTTCCGTAGAACTTCATGGCTGAGCGTGTAAAGCGGTTTGGTGCGGCCATTACGGTCCTGCACCAGAACCTGCCCGAATTCCTCAGCCACTTCTTCTTGCGGAGCCCAACCTTGAGCACAAAGAGAAGACGCAGCTGGAAGCATCAGCAATAAAGCAATTGTAACTGTTTTTGATCCAGGCTTCCATCTTGTAGCAGTTATTTTCCGGAACAATGCATGAGGGTTGATCAGGCTTATTATGATAAACAAAAACAGCAGCCCGTATCCAACGTAAGTTACAGCCATACCCACCGGATCATGATTTACAGCAAGTACGCTACCTTTTTCATCTTCATCGTATGAATCCTGAAATATTCGGTAACCATCGTATTTCAGGATATTGTTCATGCTCACCAACACATCCTTTTTCTGCTTTTCATTTACCAGTAAAAGCTTGCTTTTGTATTCTGAAGGCGTGCCTGAACCAGGATAGCGGGACAGAATGAAATCCTGCAGCTGCAGTTTAAAGGGAAGGCTGATGCGGCGGTGACCGTAGTCAAGCTGCAGCTGATGGCCCTTGTAGGAAAACCCGGCAGGCTTTACTTCCCGGTCGTTCATCCACAAAAACAGATCCTGTTTGCCTTCCGGGCCGGATATTTCAAATACCATAGCATCTGTCATCGGGTTATCTGTGCGTGGGTCATGCGGCATCATCCGACTGGCATTTTCCATAAAACCCTGATACTCCAGCGTAAAATCTTCTCCTGCCAGGGTAAAGCGGTGATGATAACTGTCTTCGGTAATTTGGGTAACAGAAAATTCCTGATAATGCTCTTCAGGAATTTCATTAATGTCACTATAAACTTTTACTTTCAGAAAGGGGTTATGGCTCAGGAAGTAGTCTTTTGATTCACCTTCGCGCAGGTGAAGCGTTCCTTCTTCTCCGAAATATCTCGTTATTCCACCTCCAATAATGATGATAATAAATGCCAGGTGAAACACCATTACACTAATTTTCTTCTTCCTGTACAGTTTGTCAGCAATGATCCTTCCCCCCAGGTTAATCATGGTTAGCAGTAACAAGGCTTCAAACCACAGCGAACCATACACCAGCTCGAAAGCAGCACGTGATCCGTAATCATTTTCAATGAAAGTGGCTGCCGCCATGGATAATACCAGGAGAGCAAAAAGCATCCCCATGAAACGGAAGGTAACAAGAATGTGTAAATATCTTTGCATAAAAAAACAGATAGAAGATTCAGAATTCCCAAAGATAGGAAATGTTAGGCGAATCAGGGTGAAGGGCGGAGGGTTT
>JBEPXQ010000184.1:0-4684 GCA_041641835.1 Bacteroidales bacterium | reverse complement strand
TATTGCCTTCCGGGTCCGTGCTTAGCAAGAGCTCTCCCAGTGGATTATATTGAAACTTTGTTATGGCCTGCTGCGGTGCTTTCATGGTTGTTTGCTTGCCCATTGCATTGGTAAAGGTACTAAAACTTATACCATTGGCATCGGTTGTGGTAGTTTTAAATTGTTTATTTCCGAAAGAATCATTGCCAAAGCCGTATGCCACGGTGTTTACCGAGTTGTCGGGCATGGTTACCCGAACTTTGCGGTTCATGGCATCGTATCTGATTCTTGTGGGCGGTACGGTATCAATATTAGTGTTAAATATCGAATCTGCCCCCGGGGGCTCAGCCATATGATTCATGCTACCTCCTTAACCTGAGTACTTAGAAAACTCACTGCTTTATTACTTTCCGCATTATCACTCCGCCTGGGGTTTGAATACGCAGCAAATATACTCCCGGCCTAAGTCCTGAAAGCGGTATGCTTGTTTCCCTGATGTTTTCTGTTTCTATGCTAATGATTTCTTTTCCGGCCAAATCGAATACGCAGATATTTTTCATAGGTATGTTCACTGCAAGATACACCTTATCCGTTGCCGGGTTGGGATACAGGCTAACCCTGGGGCTTTCGGGTTCAGCTATTCCCACGTTTCCCAGGTTTTTATACCACATAATCTCATACTGTGAAGCTGCCAGCACATCTTTACGACCGTCACCATTTAAATCTGCAATAAATCCGGTATAGAAATCATACTTTGGTTTAAAAGCTATAATATGTTGATATCCAAAATTACCGCTACCATCGTTCTCATACCATGTAATCTTTGCAGGAGAGATTACAACCACATCCGGAAAACCATTTCCATTCAAGTCGGCAGCAAACACTTTTCCATACCCTTTTACAGAATCTGTAATAGTAACAGCCCCGGAAAAATTACCGCTCCCATCATTTTCATACCAGGTCACTTTATTTTGAGGAGCAGTAAGTACATCTGTATATCCGTCATTATTCATATCGGCAGGATATATATATGATGACTGGGACTTGATGAGATGCGCTGTGCTAAACTGGCCATTGCCATTGTTCTCATACCAGGTTATTTTTGAAGGTGAAGCAGACAGCACATCAGGATATCCGTCATTATTAATATCAGATGCATAAATCTGACATACTTCAACAGAATCAATTAAATGACCCTGACTATTAAAGTTCCCATTACCATTATTTTCGAACCAGCATATTTTGTTTTGCAAAGCTGACAGCACATCCTTATGGCTGTCCCCGTTGATATCAATGGCTAAAATATCACGCCCACTTGGAGCAAAACTGGCATTAACATCGGATATTTTATTCATGTCAAAGTTTCCGGGTCCATTATTTTTATACCATTGTACCTGAGGAAAAACTATCGTCATTATATCAGTGTTCCCATCATTATCTATATCATTTGCAGAAACACAGGAAGCAGAATAAGCTGTATCTGAAATGATCTCCTGCACGTTGAAATCTCCACCGCCATCATTGGGATACCAGGCAATTTTATCATCATTAGATGAAGCTGATAATATATCTTTGTACCCGTCATTTTTAATGTCTGCTACATAAAGATTGCTTAATCCTGATACTGACTTTGTGATCCATTGCTGGTAACTAAGATTCCCATTGCCATCATTTTTGTGCCAGGCTATTTTGGCACCATGGTTATGAGCAGTTAATATATCATTATATCCATCTTGATCAAGATCGACAATGCAGGCATAATCGACATCAGGATTAAGCCTTTCCTTTAAAATAAAATTACCACTACTGTCGTACTCATACCATCCAAGTTCCGGGTTGCCCAAAATAATATCAGGGAAGCTGTCATTGTCGATATAAGAAACATCAACAATATTTTCAGAGTATGTACTATCATAAATCACTTGTTTTAAAACAAAATTCCCGCTCCCATCATTCTCATGCCATGCAGCACTGGTTGCATGCACACAAACCACATCATTATACCCATTACCATTAATATCAGTAGCATAAATATTTTTTGCTCCTCCAAATAAAAAGACACTGTCCGAAATAATTTCTGGTGCACTAAAATTGCCGTTGCCATCATTTCTGCACCAGCCAAATTTGCTTTCAGCATTTGAAGCAAATAATACATCAGCATATCCGTCTTTGTCAAGGTCTGAAGCAAATAAAGCATATACATAAATTACAGAATCTGCTACTAATGACCCTTGACTAAAGTTACCGGTCCCGTTATTAGCAAACCAGTTTATTTCTAAATGCGTAGATGTAATTAAGTCTAGATCTCCATCGCCATCAAGATCAGCCGTAAATATATCAAATACTGCCGCTTCTTGAATGGCATTAGTCTTTTTAACAAAATTCCCGGACCCATCATTTTCGTACCATATAATCTTTATGTCCAAAACTGCAAGAATATCAGGAAAGCCATCGTTATTCAGGTCGGCAACATGAATTGAATTGAGATTATTTAAAGAATCTGTTATTATAATAGGTGTACTGAAGTTACCATTTCCATTATTTTTATACCACACGATCGTGCCTTCACCTTTTGAATCTGAAATAATATCCGGGTAACCATCACTGTTCAGGTCAGCAGTTTGTATGGAAAATGGTCTATAGCTTTGTGTGATAATATGTTTCCCGCCGAATACCGCCGTTTGGCAATAAATACTCAAAGAATTAAAGAGCAAAAAGATAATCAAAAGGATGGATTTTTGTTTCATAGTAGTTGGGTTTTAATGTTTTATTTAGACATGAAAAATACGTTTTGGTTTAATGACTTGATGTTTTACTGTATCATCACGTTCTTACTGTCAGTATTTTTTCCGTCACATACAAAAAGCCACTCAAAAAGAAGTGGCTTTTAATATATGAACTTATTTCCGCTTTGATTAGGTGTTACATCCTCATGATCTTTTGGGTCAGGATATTATCCGTTGTATTGATCATAAGCAGGTACAGGCCGGGCTTCATATTCCCCGGGGTTTTAATCCGGCTGTTCTGCGCTTGTCCTTTCAATATCACCCGGCCTGCTATATCCATAATGGTATACTCATAATCGCCGGCCATACCTTCAATCGTTATTTCATCTTTGAAAGGATTGGGAAATACCTTGAACGGCTCTTTTTCCTGTTCGGATACTCCTGTGATGGTTTTATTTTCGTACCAGTATATCTTATGCTCGCCAAATTTACTGTTTTTGATGTTACCGGCTGTGGCAGCATTAAAGGTGCTAAAGGCAGAAGCCCCTGACAAAATATCCTGGTCGCCGTCACCGTCCAGGTCGGCACTATTGATACAGGTGGGAAACATAACAGAATCATCAATAATAATGGCAGGGCCGAAATTCCCATTCCCGTCATTTTCAAACCAGAAGATTTCCCCTGTTGAATAAGAAGCGGTCAGCACATCCTGGTCACCATCATGATCCAGGTCGGTGGCACGAACCTGGTGTATATTAATGGCGGAATTACTGATTATATGTTCCGTGAATGAAGCCGGTGTGCTTCCTGATTCATACCATACAATTGTAGAGTCAAGCGATGAGTGTGCCAGGATATCTTTTTGACCGTTATTGTTTATATCAGAAACATCGATGTGATAAGGGAAAGGAATATTGTCTGCAACAATAATTATATTCCCAAAATTTGCATTTCCATCATTTTCATAAATAACAATTTTGTCTCCATGAAATAATGCAGCAACGATATCCGGGTGGCCATCAGTATTCACATCCATAACATCAATAGCTGAGATTCTCAACGTAGCCGGTTTAATGGACTGGTGCATGGAGAAATTGCCGTTCCCATCATTCAGGTAAACAGCAAGCAGGGAATCACTACCGATGAAAACATCCGGGTGGTTGTCAGCATTCAAGTCTTCTATATAAAAAGCCTGTGGATAATTTGCAGAATCCTGAATGATATGTTCCTGGATAAAATTCCCGCTCCCGTCATTTTCAAACCAGGAAATTTTACCATGAAATAATGCAGCCGAGATTACATCTAAGTCATTATCCCCGTCCAGGTCAGCGATGCCTATGTATTTGGATGAATAATAAGAAATTGTATCAACGATAATGATAGGCTGACTGAATGTTTGATCACCATTGTTTTTATACCAGCGGATGGAATAATAGTCACCTGAAATTATATCCTCATCACCATCCTGGTCCAGGTCTGCCGTGTATATGGCACTTACCCCAACGGTTGAATCACCAATCAACTGCTTTTGTCCGAAAGGGACCTGGGCAGTAACAGTGGCTGATAACAGGAATAAAAGCGCGGGTAAAAGAATTTTTTTCATGATTTAAAGGGTTTATTAGTGGATGAATTGATATTTAAATTATAACGCCGTTATTTTCTGGACGTTTAACAGGCTGATAAAGTTGCCTGAGAAACAGGCTGCATGAGCAGTTGCTCATGCAGCCCCATGAACGAATCCCCACAGCGAAGCCAGTTTTTTTTCTGCATGAGCATTATAACATCCATGCATCATGCTTTTCAAAAATTCAGAAAAAATCATGAAAAACATCCAAAAATCAGCTTAAATGAAAGATACCGCTATGACCTGCCCGGGACGAATCTGTGACGAACCTAAGACGAACCTATAATTCACTAAGCAGGAGCTAGAAATATAAATGTACTATATGTATTTGTTCTGATATCTGATAACTGTTATA
>JBEPXQ010000183.1:0-4696 GCA_041641835.1 Bacteroidales bacterium | reverse complement strand
CAGATATCCTGAATTGCTGGGGGCCCACACGTGTTTCCACCGGGCTGATAAAATACCCGAAGGCAAGCTGAGGGTCTGGCAGGGCTTTTACCTGTGGCACCTGCTCCAATGTAGCCATATATTCATTGAATTCGGCCTTCAATCCCGGATTATTCCGGGCCGCTGTTTCCAGGTATTGGTTCAGTTGTTCCTGTGCCATCAGCCAGGAGCTTGCCAGCAGGAGAACAGCTGTGATTATCGTTTTTGTTTTAAGCATGGCTTTTCTCCTTTTGTTTTTGTTCTTTTCTGATTTTTCTTTCCTGCCACATAGCGTATAGCACAGGCACTACAAACATGGTAAGTACCTCGATAAACATTCCTCCAAACAAGGGGATAGCCATGGGCACCATGATGTCAGAGCCTTTACCTGTTGAAGTAAGAACCGGCAGTAGCGCTATGAGTGTTGTAGCAGTGGTCATCATGGCCGGCCTCACACGCTTTGCGCCTGCCTGCCTGATGATTTCTCTGAGCTCATCCACGGATCCCGGCTTGTTCTTAGCCATCAGCTGCCTGATGTAAGTAGTGATGAGTACACCGTCATCCGTGGCAATACCAAAGAGCGCGATAAAGCCAACCCATACCGCCACACTCAGGTTGATGGTTTTTATCTGAAAGAGGTCTTTCAGGTGAACCCCGGCCAGCGTGCCATCCATGAACCAGGGCTGCCCGTAAAGCCAAAGCATGATAAATCCTCCGGAAAACGCCACCAGGATACCTGTAAAGATCAGGGAGGTGGATGTAACTGAGCGGAACTGGAAATACAGTATCAGGAATATAATGATCAGTGAGATCGGGATTACCAGCATCAGTCGCTTCGTTGCTCTTATCTGGTTTTCATAGTTGCCTGTAAATACATAGCTCACGCCTGAAGGCAGCTCCAGCTCACCCTGCTCAATAAGCTCATTCAGGTGTTGTTGCGCGTTTTCCACCACATCCACTTCGGCATAGCCGTCCTGCTTGTCAAAAATAACGTAAGATACCAGAAAGGTGTTCTCGCTTTTGATCATCTGCGGGCCTCGCCGGTATTCAATATCTACAAGTTCGCCCAATGGCACCTGAGCGCCGGCTTGTGTGGGAATCAATATTTGGGAAATGTCTTCCGGGTTATCCCTAAGCTCACGGGCATAGCGAACCCTCACCGGAAAGCGTTCGCGACCTTCCACCGTGGTCGTTAGTTCCTTGCCGCCCACTGCACTACTTAGAATGGTCTGCAGTTCCTTAACCGTGATCCCGTAGCGGGCAATGGCATCGCGGTTAATGTCCATCTCAAGATAGGGCTTGCCTACCACACGGTCAGCAAACACGGATTTGGCTTCCACTCCTTCCACATCCTGAAGATGTTCTTCCAACTTCAATCCCACTGCTTCGATGCTTTGCAGGTCGGGGCCATACACTTTTATCCCCATGGGTGCGCGCATCCCTGTTTGCAACATCACCAGCCTGGTGGAAATGGGCTGCAGCTTAGGTGCTGACGTTAACCCAAGTATGTTTGCTTTGCTGACGATTTCCTTCCATATATCATCTGGCGATTGAATTTCGTCACGCCACTGCCGGAAATACTTACCGTTCTTATCCCTTATCAGGTTTTCTTTTCCAATCAACCTAAATTTTTCTTTCTCAGGATTATATGTTTCGCCATCCTGCAGTAGGTAAGCGCCCTTATCATTTGTTTTGAAGCGCATACGATGTCCATCCTCATCAAGAATATATTCCGGTTTGTAATTAATGATATTCTCGAACATGGAAATGGGAGCGGGGTCCAGGGCAGAATTTACACGGCCCCATTTGCCAACCACGTTTTCCACTTCCGGGATGGAATTCACTCTTTTATCCAGCAGCTTGATCACCTCCAGGTTTTCCTGCACTCCGGAATGCGGCATGGTGGTGGGCATCAGCAGGAAAGAACCCTCATCAAGTGTAGGCATAAATTCTTTGCCCAGGCCCGGGATATTCCTGTCCAGGGTCTGGTAAACAGCAGTCTTTTCAATGAACTTCGGCATAAAACCGAATATCTTATCGAATCCCTGCCATACAGATATTCCAAACAGGACAATGAGAATGGGTAATGAGAGAAACAACCATTTATTTGCCAGCGCCCAATGGAGTATTCGCGAATAATATGCTACTACCAGAGAAAGCAGCCCCAGTACAACGGCTACTATGGCTACTACAAACAGGAAGTTTGCCAGCAGGGTATTTTGTGCTCCCAGTGGCATCCATACCCTTGCCAGAAAGTAAATAACAACAGCTGAAGTGATGGCGATATTGATAATATTCACCCATTTACGGCTTTTCTCGGGCCATTTGTCAGTGAAATAGTTGTTTATACCATATGCGGTTAGTATAAGTGCCAGATAAAATCCTGTAGTGAAGGCCAGTACCAGACCGGCTATTGCGATAATCAGGTTCAGGATTTTCAGATACTTCTTTTTGTCAAACTTTAAAGAAAAAACCAGGTGCGCCAGGGTAGGAATAATAATCAGCCCGATGAGCAGCGCTGCCAGCATGGTAAATGTCTTGGTATAGGCAAGTGGTTTAAAGAGTTTGCCTTCGGCAGCCTGCATGGCAAATACCGGCAGAAAGCTTACAATGGTGGTGGTTAATGCTGTGAGCACTGCTCCGGCCACTTCCACAGTTCCCTCGTAGATAACGTTTAGCAGCTTTTTGCCTTTCGTTCCGGCTTTTTTAGCCATATCTATGTGCCGGATGATGTTTTCAGTAAAAACCACCCCCACATCAACCATCACACCGATGGATATCGCGATACCGGAGAGAGCTACAATATTGGCATCCACGCCAAACTGCCGCATGGTGATAAAAGTAATCAGCACGCCTATGGGCAATAAGCTGGATATCAGAAAGGATGCTCTTAGATTCAGCACCAGTACAATTACCACGAGGATACTGATCAGCAGTTCCAGCGTAATGGCTTCTTCCAGAGTTCCCAGGGTTTCTTTTATCAGGCCTGTACGGTCGTAAAAGGGAACAATGGTTACTTTGGAAGTGGTACCATCATCCAGTGTTTTGGAAGGCAATCCAGGTGCTATTTCGGCGATTTTATCCTTCACGTTTTCGATGGTTTCCATGGGGTTGGCACCATAGCGGGCCACCACTACGCCACCTACAGCTTCCGCACCGCCTTTATCCAGTCCGCCTCGTCTGGTAGCGGGCCCGTAATTTGCTTTGGCCACATCACTTATGCGAATGGGGACATTGTCCTTTACAGCCACCACACTTTTTTCAAGATCCTCAATCTCTTTGATATAACCCAGTGCACGCACCAGATATTCTGCTCTGTTAAATTCGATGGTTCTGGCACCTATGTCCTTATTACTATTTTTAACAGCATTCATAATCTGCGAAATATTCACCCCGTGTGCTTTCATGGCGTAGGGGTCAATATCTACCTGGTATTCTTTCACAAATCCTCCGATGGAAGCTACTTCAGCCACTCCTTTTGCAGCGGTGAGCGAGTAGCGCACATGAAAGTCCTGAATACTGCGTAACTCGTGTGGATCCCAGCCGCCGGCAGGATTACCCTTTTGGTCGCGTCCCTCCAGGGTGTACCAGTATATCTGCCCCAGGGCAGTGGCATCAGGGCCAAGTGATGGCGTTATATCGGCAGGCAGGGTGCCGGGCGGGAGTGAGTTCAGTTTTTCCAGTATGCGGGTTCGGCTCCAGTAAAAATCCACATCTTCTTCAAAAATGATATAGATACTTGACAGGCCGAATATGGAATTACTCCGGATGGTCTTTACTCCCGGTATGCCCAACAGCGCGGTGGTTAAAGGATACGATATCTGGTCCTCAATATCCTGTGGCGATTGCCCGGGCCACTCGGTATATACTATCTGTTGGTTCTCCCCGATATCAGGGATGGCATCCACCGGCACCGGATCGGTGGGAAGTATGCCTGTTTCCCAGTTGAACGGTGAGGTTACTATTCCCCAGGCTATGAAAACTATGAGCACCAGGTAAGTCACCAGCCGGTTTTCCAGGAAAAATCTGATGAATTTGTTTAACATTATGACGGTTATTGAATTCTGTTAGGTATTTCCTATAGCACAACAAAAACACAGTGCATAGCTTTTAAAATCCATTGATCCGGGACTACTGGATAATACTTGCTGCGTTTAAATTCGCGAGTATTTAAGCTCCAGTGGCCTGTACGACAGAATGTTATAAGTCATAACAGGAAGATTTGCCGCATGGCCAGGCTTGTTTGCAGTAATAGTGGCGGAGATGCAGCATGTAAAAACCACGTTGATTGTGTATTTGAATAGACGGTCTGAATTGGCTCTGCAATTATTGCAACAGGTGTTAGAAATACTATCCTGCTAAATTGCTGAAAAGACTGGAAACCGGTGTTCACAAAGTCACTGCTGAGTTTAAGAAACTTGCTCTCGCTGTTGCAGCAGGAGGAATCATCGCAGCAGGTATTGTTATCCTGATTGATGTCTATGGAAACCAACTTCCCATTGCAGTAATGGCTGGATATGCTGAAGCCTGTTGTTGAAAACAGCAACAGGATAACAGTGATGATATGAAAGCCTTTTTTCAGCATAATTTGAAATCTTACTGCAAAGTAACGCAATAACCGGCATCAGAGTTTTATACTATTCTGTAAAAATGTTGCAGAATTCTGTAATACCCTGCC
>JBEPXQ010000182.1:0-4697 GCA_041641835.1 Bacteroidales bacterium | reverse complement strand
TCGCAGCCATCCTGGATCTTAAGGAAGGACCGGGTGCGGTCGCCTGAGCTGAAAGCCCCCTTGTACGACAGGTCCTCCATAACACTTAAGTTATCCACCTCTAATATCCGCTCGCGGGAATCATTAAGATACAAGCCCGGCAACCGGTATTTTTCCCTGCTGCCAAGTATGATGCTTACCTCCGGCATTTTTTCCAGCTCTTCGGGTCGCAGCTGGGCATAACAGCCTATCACTGCCACCGAGGCCTTCGGGTTATGCTTTTTCGCCTGCCTGATGGCTGCACGCGTCTTCTTCTCAGCATTGGCCGTGACACTACAGGAATGGATCACATAAATATCGGCCATGTCTTTATGACTCACCTGTTCAAACTGATCCTCCGGAAACATCCTGGATAGGGTGGAAGTCTCCGCGAAATTCAGCTTGCAGCCAAACGTTTGAAATGCAATCCTGCGTTTTTCCATCAGCCCAAAGGTATAATAATATCAGTCAACAACAATTATTATGTTTTGTTGAGGCTATATTTCAGAATAAGTTAATGATAGTTGCGTTCTCCAAAAATGGCTGAGCCAACCCTTATCATGGTGCTGCCTTCCTCAATGGCTACAGCATAATCATTGGTCATGCCCATCGAAATTTCCTTGAAATCCGTTGAGCCGGCAAAAAAATCATTTTTCAGCCTGTCAAAAGAATGTTTCAGTTGCCTGAATTCCCGACGTACCTGATCCATGTCTTCTGTAAAAGTGGCCATGCCCATTACCCCGTCAATGCGTATATTCTCAAATCCAGCGTATGCCTCCGACTCAAGCATTTGAGTAACCTCGTCCCAGTCAAAGCCAAATTTTGATTCCTCTTCAGCTATATGAAATTGTAACAGGCAGGGAATTACCCGCTCGTTTTTCTTTGCCTGCTTATTAATTTCCTTCAACACCTTAAGCCTGTCCACCGAATGGATAAGGCTCACAAAAGGAGCGATATACTTCACCTTATTGGTTTGCATATGCCCGATAAAGTGCCATTGTATATCATCAGGCAAATCGGGTTGCTTATCCTTAAGTTCCTGCGCCTTATTTTCTCCGAAGATAAAATGACCGGCCTCATAGGCTTTTTGTATATCCTCCAGCGGCTTGGTTTTTGAAACCGCCACCAGTCTCACGCCTTCAGGTATTTTAGCTTTCAGTAGCTCCAGGTTTTCTTTAATACTGCCCATGGTCTGCTATTTTTTTGCAAAAGTACGAAAAAGCCCCGGATTCAGGTATCGATACCATTCATGCAAAGCTGGAAAACCCTGGGTCTGTCAATTCCTGATGATTTTTATTTGGGCGGCTACGGGCTGCGGCTTATAGCTTTGCCCCGCCGCTTTAAGCTGCTGTATGCTGTGTTCAGGAGCTCGCTTACGCTCCGCTCTGCCCACAGCACAGCAGCTAAAAGCCGCGGGTCAAAGGCTGCCAGCCTCCGCCCTGCCGCGGTGCCACCTCGCCATTGATCTCTGGATTAATTTCTTCCGTGCATCCACGTCCGCAGGACGGGATCGGCATCAACCACCTACTTATTGCCAGCTGCTTCGTACACCTTGATATAATTCCTGGCAGTGTCCAGCCAGTCGAATCCCGAAGCGCGCTGCAATCCTTTGTCAAGGTTTTTATATCGCAGGCTTCTGTTGGATATCAGGCGGTAAATTCCCAGGCTGATCTTCTCCGGGTCGTCAGGATCGGCCAGGTAGGCGGCATCCCCGGCTATTTCAGGCATGGCAGATGCTTTGGATGTCAGCACTGGAGCCCGGCAGGCCATGGCTTCCAGAATTGGTAAACCAAGCTTTTCGCGCAGCGATGGGTAAAGAAACACTTCACAGAGGTTATAGAGCGCCGGCAGGTCAGTGTTGATAATATAATTTGTAAGGTGAATGTGCTCTTTCAGCTCAGGTTTGCCTATCTTTTTTAGCATTCCGTCCAGCTCGTTTTCTGAAAAATCCACTATCACCAGTGGGATGTCTTTGTTTTTGCTCAGGTAAACCGAATAACCAAGCAGCAGATTCTTCAGGTTTTTTTGCCTGTCAGTACTTCCAAAGCACAGCAGGAATTTTCCCGGAAGCTCATATTTCTTTCTTATGGCCTCCAGATGTTTACGGTCGTTGATCTGCCGGAAGTGTTTTCCCACTCCATTAAAAATGATATCCGTTTTTTCCGTCCGGCTTTTAAAATGCTTTTTAACTGTATTTAAAGCATGTTTATTCGGGACGATTATCCGCTGCGCTTTTTTCAGGGCCAGGGGAGTATTCCACCGCTCATAAAGGCTGTGGATTTTTTTCTGAAATTTGCTTTTAATCCATGCAGGAGCCAGCTTGCCGGGATTTTCATTGAGGTTCAGTATCAGTGGAGCAGTGCAGCGTAGAGGTGCTGTGCCTCCGGTGCAATGCAGCACATCGCAACCTTCATTTCTTACTGCCCGGTTCAGAGCCATCTGATCCCAGTATGCCGGAGGGCTTCCTTTTACCTCAACTATTTTAAAATTCATTGTTTCCTGCACACAGGCATTATCCATGCCTGGCTTAACAAAGATTACATAGTCATTTCTTGTATCGATTGTTTGCAGGTTTTTTACCAGTTCCAGGATAAACATTTCCCTGCCATACTTTTTCTCTCTAAATAAATCCTGTGCTTCTATGCCGATTTTCATTCTTAACTATCGCGTTGTTTGTATTGATATTAAACTAACAAATCAAAATGGTTTTTACTTACGGAAGTATCATTTTTTGAAACGATTTTCCGGGTTTCGCATGAAAAACCGGCTTCCGTACTTAAATATGTGAAGGTAATTCAGCGGCAGCTCGCGGTTTAAAAACCTGATGCCGGCTATTTGCCCCACTATGGTCATTATAATGGTAACCACAGCCACCAGTATGAGAATCTGTATATTACTGATCCCGGGTATGAATTCCTTCACTGCAAATATAGCAATAAGATCACCGGCTATATTCGCCAGGGTCATATAAATGACTTTTCTCATGTTTTTTGATGGCTTATTGAGGCTGTCGAGCGCTACTCCCGAGAAGCGGTCGATTGGGAGAAACAAACCGTAAATGCAGAATATCCTGAAGATAACGGCTGTTTCAGCATACTCTTCTCCACCAAGCAGGATTACAAACTCTTCAGCAAAAATAAAACCCACCACACCGAGCAATAAAAACAGATAGGTAACTGCTCCACTGTACAGGTAGAACAATCTTCGTGCTTCTTCCGGTTTTTTGTCAATGCAGGCCTTCGACATTCTTGGAAAAGCGGTGGCGGAAAAACTCTTTAGTGGTATTGCCAGAATTTCGGTCAGCTTCAGCGGAATACTGTACAAGGCTACACCAGTGGCACCCAGCGCAGGGCTTAATCCAATGATAAATGTATCAGCACTTTGCAGCAGGTTTGAGCCTATGACCGTGCCTGTGGCATATTTCCCGAAATTGAGGATCTTGAGGCTGTGGGTGCGACTTGCATGAGGAATGGACCGTAGCCCGTCCCAGCCAAGTATCATGCAGATAAGCGAAGCTACTAGGTTAACGACAAGATGTGCGATTACTATGCTTAATATCCCCATCCTGAAGAAAAAATGATTCAGAGCAAGGAATAAAACAAAAGCTCCTATATTAAAGGTCTTTATCAGCAGTATCTTGTCAAATCGCTGTTTGGCCTGCAGTATGGTTATAGCATTATTAAACGGGAGATTGATGAAAGTAAGAAATGGATACCACTTAAAAAACAGGCTGTATCCTGATCTTTCTATGGCATCACTAAAAAGCAGGTTGCAACTAACAAGTATCATCACTATAATTGTGCTGATGACAAGGCCAATAATGTAATTGGAGCCTTCTAGCTTTTTTCTTTCCTCATTTGCTGCACCTGAGAGAAAACGCACCAGGGCTGTTTTGGTAAGCCCGTAGCGCAGCATTTCAATAAAAACGGCGGCGGTAACATACAACACCCATTCACCGAATATCTCTTTGCTGAAGCTGCGCGTTAGAATAACATAGCTCAGGAAACCCAACACCGCGAATATGGTATTCCCGGACAGGCTCTGGACATTTTTATCGTTAATAATCTTTTTTATCAGGCTTCGCAAACCGCACTATTTTCAAAAGGCAAAAATAAGACCTTATCCAAAAGCGTGCAATATACGAATTATGGCTGTATTGCGGTGTATTAGCGCTGGAAAAAGCGTCAGACTTTGGTTAAGCTGAACAATTTTCGTAAAAAGGAGAGGGACAGATTGTAAATGCCCGGGCTGTTGCTTTCGCGTGGCCCCGCAATATTCAGCTTTTTTATTCTTTTCTTTTTCAGAAGCTCTGCCAAAAGCTCCGCTCTGGTGTCTGCTGAAGCCAGATCAAGGTGGATTGCCTCTTTATTTGATTTTTTGGCAGTTCTAACCGCCAGGTCAGTTCCTGTGTCCCAGTCATTCTGATAAACCAGCAGCAAAGCATCTGCTTCTTCCGTGTTTTTTCTGGTGCGAACAGTGTAATCAGCAGATGCTGGTTCCCTCAGAGGGTATTTTGATGCTATACGGCCGTCTTCTGCTCGCCTTCCTGCGGGGCACCATCCACTAAGCCTTATGCCAGCAGCCAGGGCTGCATCCATAGCTGCCCGGTCAACACCCGTTTGTCCACCGCTTATGATTTCTTCAGGATAGGTCATAAATGTATTTATTGATAACAAAAA
>JBEPXQ010000181.1:0-4712 GCA_041641835.1 Bacteroidales bacterium | reverse complement strand
TGGGATGGAACTTAATGGATTTGTGTTTGACATTTCAACCGGTTATCACCTGGTTTTGGGAAATTCGCCCCACGGTTCTTTTTTATATGAATTTTGAAAATGTACTAAGGCATGACAAAAACCTGCACGCAAGCATGATTATTATGAAGTTATGATGCCTTATTAGCTGGAGAATATTATCATTGGGAGCTCTCCCGCACAATTGAAGGGAAACGATAAATAAAAATGATGAACAGATGACACGGCACCTTATATTATATACATCATTTTTGGCTTTTTTGCTGATCATATGCTCCACCAATCTGCATGCCCAGGTCGAGAAGGAGGATATTCCTGATGTTATTCGCCAGATAATAGAAGAACATGCCGGGGATCAGGATGAGGCGCTGGATTATTCCCGGCTGATTGAAGAACTCAATTACCTGATGCTTCATCCGCTGAACATCAACACGGCAACTGCAGAGGATTTTGATGCGTTTATTTTTCTGAATGAATTACAGGTGAATGATCTTCTGAAACAGCGACAACGCCTGGGCCGCTTTGATAATATGTTTCAGCTGCAGTTGGTAGAATCACTGTCATATCGTGACATACAGAATTTGAGCAATTTCGTTTATACCGGTCCCATTGAAGAAAAAGCTTCCGGGCAGCTAAAGAGATCATTAAAATATGGCAGGCATGATATTTTTCTCAGATATGAAAGGGTGCTTGAACAAAGAGAGGGCTATAAACCCATCGCAGATTCGGTTTTAGAAGAAAGCCCTAACAAGCGTTTCCTGGGCAATCCTGATAAGTATTACCTGCGGTATTCCTATCGCAGCCGGAATATCCGCTGGGGATTTAATGCTGAAAAGGATCCCGGCGAGGAGTTCTTTTCCGGATATCAGAAACAGGGGTTTGATTTTTACTCAGGCTACCTGATGGTTGAGGATATCAGCTGGATTGATAAGATCGTTATCGGAGACTATAATGTTGATGCAGGCCAGGGGCTTGCGCTCTGGTCCGGCCTCTCCTTTGGTAAATCAGTGGATATTTCTGCTATTCGTAAGCAGTCGCGGGGGCTGAGACCATCTACATCTATGAATGAATTTGGCTACCTGCGGGGCATTGCTGTTGAAAAACAATTCGGCCCCGTGAGTGCAACCATGTTCTATTCACGCGCCATGCGCGACGCGAATGCTGTGGTAATTGACTCACTGGATGAGCTTTCAGCCGTGAGCTCGCTTCAGCAAACCGGTTATCACTATACACAATCGCTTGCCGATGATAAAAATGTAGTGGAAGAACAGATGTACGGGGCTAACATCAGCTATCAAACCGCGAAACTCAAGCTTGGAGCAACAGCCTACAGCTTTAATCTTGATAAACCCCTGGAGAAAAACAGCAGCCTGTATAATGCCTATGATTTTCATGGAACCCGCCGGTTGGTAGCAGGAGTTGATTACGGGTATAACATGCGCAATTTTATTCTGTTTGGTGAGACAGCCTGGTCGGGAAATGGCGGCTGGGGAACTGTGAATGGCTTTATAGCAAGGCCTGCAAGCGGCATCTATCTAAGTATGCTGTACCGGTGGTATCAAAAAGATTTTCAGAATGTAAAAGGAGGTGCTTTTGGCGAAAACAGTTCCAATCAGAATGAAGAAGGTATTTATGCCGGTATTACAGCTCAGCTAAATCGTGAATTCAGCTTTAAAGCCTATGCTGATCACTTCAGGTTCAAGTGGCTGAATTACCGTGTGGATGCACCCTCTTACGGGAGCGAGTATATGGCACAGCTGGAGTATGATCCGGCCAAAAACTGGAGCGCATACTTGCGCTACCGGCTGGAGAATAAATTGCTGAACCGCACTGCTGATGATCTCATTATCAATCAGCCGGCTGACAGGAAAAGGCAGGGCTTTCGGATGAATATTTCCTGGCAGGCGAATAACTGGCTAAAATTCAATAACAGGGTAGAGTGGTCGCAGTATAATATGGAAGGCAGTCCGGCTGAAAATGGCTGGCTGATTTACCAGGATATACTGCTGCGACCGGGAAATAAGCCATATAGCCTTTCGTTCCGTTATGCACTCTTTAACACCGATTCCTATAATGCACGTCTTTATGCTTATGAGCATGATGTGTTATACGCATTCAGCATCCCGGCATATAATTATGAAGGATTTAGAACTTATCTTGTGCTGAAATATGAGATCACTGATCAGATTGACTTCTGGTTCAAAATTGCCCGCTCGCAATACACTAATAGGGAGGCAATTGGTACTGGATTGAATGAAATCAGTGTTCCACATAAAACTGATATCAAGCTTCAGCTACGCATTAAATTCTAAGAAAAAACCGTGGATTAATGAATTTCACAGTTAGCTGAAGCTCATGAAGCAAAATAATTTTCTGGTTTAGATTAATTTTAAATTAAGAATTCTGAAAAGTGTAGAAGTCATAAAAACAATTGGTTACGCAAAACCTTTATTGCTGCTTTACAAAAGATTCACCTTGATTTGCGGGAGAATGAAATTTACTTATTTTTGTAGCCTTAATCTGAGAAATGCGCAAGTAATCAATTAATATTCATAAAAAAACAAGTTATGTTTAAAGGACATCCCAAAGGACTAATTGCAGCCGCCCTGGCCAATATGGGAGAACGCTTCGGCTTCTACACCATGATGGCAATTCTCGTGCTGTTTTTGCAAGCGAAATTTGGCTTAAATGGAAAAGATGCCGGATTGATCTATTCAATTTTTTACTTTTCCATTTACATTCTTGCCTTCGTAGGTGGTATTATTGCCGACAGATTGAGGAATTTTAAAGGTACTATCCTCACCGGTATTCTGGTAATGGCAATAGGTTATTTCATAATAGCCATGCCATCTCAAACTCCAGTACCCCCGGAATCACGCACTTTGATGCTGATCCTTACCTGTTTAGGGCTTTTTGTTATCGCGTTTGGTAACGGATTGTTTAAAGGTAACCTGCAGGCGCTGGTTGGACAGATGTATGATAATGAAAAGTATGGAAAGCTGAGAGACTCAGGTTTTTCTGTGTTTTACATGTTTATCAACGTTGGTGCCATCTTTGCACCTTTCATCGCTATTGGTATCCGTAACTGGTGGTTGAATAACAACGGCTTTAATTATAATGCCGACCTGCCATCCATGTGTCACACTCACCTTAATGAAGGCCTTACAGGTCCCGCAGCTGATCGTTTTGTGGAAATGAAGAATGCTGCTGGTGCCACTGAAATGGGCCTTGACCGATTTGCAAATGAGTATCTTGATGTATTTGTTACCGGTTTTCATTATGCGTTTGGTATTGCCATTGCAGCCATGCTTATCTCCCTTGTGATTTACCTGGCCAACAAAGGTAAATTCCCAAGTATGCAAAAGAAGAAGAAGCAAAGCATTGAGCAAGCTGATCCAAGTGAAATTCAAATGACTGCAAAAGAGATCAAGCAGCGTATGTATGCATTGTTTGCAGTATTTGGTGTTGTTATCTTTTTCTGGTTCTCATTCCACCAGAATGGTCTTACTCTTACCATGTTTGCACGTGACTATACTAATCTTGAGGGAATCGCAATTAACCTTGGATTTGTGGTAATTGAAGGTGCTGAAATTTTCCAGTCTATTAATCCTTTATTTATTGTACTGCTTACTCCTATTGTAGTTGGGATTTTTGGTTGGCTGCGCTCCAAAGGAAAAGAGCCTTCAACACCGAAAAAGATCGCTATTGGTATGTTTATCGCAGCTTCTGCCTATGTTGTGATGGCACTTGGTTCACTCGGTCTGCCGCAGTTTGATTCTATTGATGCATCACAAGGAGGTGTTCCCCTGGATATGGGTATGAAGGTAACACCTATGCTGCTTATCGGAACCTATTTTATACTTACTATAGCTGAGTTATTTATCAGCCCGCTGGGTATCTCATTCGTTTCCAAAGTTGCTCCGCCCCAGTATCAGGGTGTGATGCAGGGCGGATGGCTTGGTGCTACTGCCATTGGTAACCAGCTGCTGTTTATTGGTGCTATCCTCTACGAAAACGTACCACTGTGGTTAACATGGAGTATGTTTGTTGTGGTTTGTCTTATGTCAATGGGAGCAATGCTCTTCATGCTGAGATGGCTGGAGAAGATCACCAAATAATCACTTAAAGATTTTTTTAAAAAAAGGCTGCTCACAGGGCAGCCTTTTTTGTTTCTGTCACCCAATGTGCACATACGAGATAGTGAGATGGTGAGTTGGCGAGATGGTGAGATGGTGAGGCGGTGACGGCCAATCCCCCGATAGCTATCGGGGCAATCAACCGGACGGAATTGTTTTTCAGTATTCAGTATTCAGTTGGCAGTAGGCAATAGACAATAGCAGATAGTGAGATGTTGAGATGGTGAGATAGTGAGGCGGTGACGGCCAATCCCCCGATAGCTATCGGGGCAATCAAAATCTCAGGTTTATTCACATAACCTCTACGATTACAGAACATTAAACTTTAAACCTTAAACCTTAAACCTTAAACTTTAAACTTTTTTGAGCATCCACGTCCGCAGGACGGGATCAAAATCTTAAATATGTTCCCATACCCTCTGCTATTCAGATCATTTAACATTAAATCTTAAACATTTCCAATTCCTAATTCATTCCTTATCTTTGCCGACTTATGAAATATCCCTGGGGAACTGATCGCAGGTTCAATGCTTACGTGAATTATCTGAAAAAGAAATT
>JBEPXQ010000180.1:0-4760 GCA_041641835.1 Bacteroidales bacterium | reverse complement strand
CAGTTGAAGGATGCCTTGAGCAGTAAAACCAGGTTGTTTCTGATAAATTCGCCATGTAATCCCACCGGCACGGTTTATTCGGAAGAAGAAATGCAGGCACTGGCCAGGGTTATTAAAGATTATCCTGATGTTTATGTGATTTCTGATGAGATTTATGAGCATATAAACTTCACCTGTCCTCATTGTTCCTTTGCCAGCTGTGATGGAATGAAAGACCGTACAGTAGTGGTTAATGGTGTGTCTAAAGGCTTTGCCATGACTGGCTGGCGGATAGGTTTTATCGCTGCTCCCGGGGAAATTGCTGCTGCATGCAACAAATTGCAGGGACAATTTACCAGTGGAACCAACTCCATTGCCCAGCGTGCAAGTATAGCCGCTTTTGAAAAGGATCCGGCTGACATTGACGAAATGGATGAAATGAAAAAAGCATTTCGTGAAAGGCGTGACCTGCTGCTTGAGCTGTTGAAGGACATTCCCGGCGTTAGCGCCAATGTGCCCGGAGGTGCTTTCTATGTATTCCCTGATATCAGCTACTACTTTGGTAAGAAAAACGGAGATGAAATAATTGAAAATGCCATGGATCTTTGTGCTTATCTGTTGCACAATGCCCATGTTGCTATAGTACCCGGCGATGCATTTGGCGACCCAAACTGCATCCGGATCAGCTATGCAACTTCATCCGACAGGATAAAAGAAGCAGCCTCAAGAATTAAATCAGCATTATCGAAACTGACAGACTAAGTATGGATTACAACAGGATATTTGATACCTTCAGCAGGCAGACCGCCATGATCATCGGTGATGTAATGGTGGATGCCTACCTGTGGGGGCACGTGGAGCGCATTTCACCGGAAGCGCCTGTGCCGGTGGTTTCTGTGGATAAAAGAGCCAACCGCCTGGGTGGCGCGGCTAATGTGGCACTGAATATTAAAGCGCTGGGGGCAACTCCTATTCCTTGTGCCGTAATAGGAAAAGATGTGAAAGGTGATGAATTCAGGGAGCTTTTGAGGAAAAGGGAAATATCCGATGAGGGAATCATAACCTCAAGGTACCGGTCCACAACCACAAAATTCCGCGTGATCGGCAACAACACCCAGATGCTGCGCGTGGATGAGGAAACTACTGACGACCTTAACAGTGAAGAACAGCAGCTTTTCCTGGATAATTGTGAAAAGGTAATGCGCAACCGCAAGCCTGATGTGATCATTTTCGAGGATTACGACAAAGGTCTGATCACTGCCGGTATTATCAGCAAAATAGAGGAGCTGGCTGCTGAACTTGATATACCTGTAGTAACGGATCCGAAGAGGAGGAATTTTCTGAACTATAAAAAACTTTCACTGTTCAAGCCAAACCTCAAAGAACTGAAAGAGGGGCTTAAACTCGACCGCCTGGAGACCATGGATCAGATAGAAAAGGCCATTTTGAGGCTTCAGGACATGCAGCAACATGAGCTGGTGATGGTAACCATGTCGGATAAAGGAATGATGATCAGCGATGGAACAGAGATCGTGAGAATACCTGCTCATTTTCGTTCTATAGCTGATGTATCCGGAGCCGGTGATACTGTAGTTAGTGTTGCAGCACTTTGTCTGGCTCAGAATGTGGATATGAAAACCATTGCTGCCCTGTCAAACCTGGCTGGCGGGCTGGTGTGTGAACATGTGGGTGTGGTGCCTGTTAATAAAATAAATCTCTATACAGAAGCCAGCCGCTTGTTATGAATAAAAACGACCAGCAACTTTTCAATATCAGGATCAACTACAGCAAAGCCAGGCTAAGCAAGGCGGATGTAAAAGATAATCCGTTGGAGCAGTTCAGGCTTTGGTTTGATGAAGCCCTTACCAGCAAAGTCAGGGAAGTGAACGCCATGACACTTTCCACCGTAAACACTAAGGGGAAAGCCTCTTCACGCATAGTACTTTTGAAAAAAGTGGATGACTATGGATTTCAGTTTTTCACCAATTACCTTAGTGCAAAGGGGCGTGAGTTGGATAAAAATCCACATTGTTCGCTGGTGTTTTTCTGGCCTGAACTGGAAAGGCAGGTACGTGTACAGGGAGAAGCTGTTAAAGTTAATGATGCCGATTCCGACAATTATTTCCTGAGCCGCCCGCGCGACAGCAGGATAGGAGCGTGGGCGTCACCTCAGAGTGAAGAGATAAGTAACCGGCAAGAGTTGGAAAACAAGGCCCTGGAAGCCGCAAGACGATTTAAGGATAAAGAAATCAGTCGTCCTCCTTTTTGGGGTGGATACAGGGTGAACCCGGAAATGGTGGAATTCTGGCAGGGAAGACCGGGTCGTCTTCACGATAGAATACAGTACCGCAAAACACAGGATAAGTGGAAAATTGTTAGATTAGCGCCCTGAAACTACCTCATACTATGGAATCCATTCCGGCCAAAGTTGATCGCAGTATCATGAATTTCTTTCAGAGTAAGGGAAAAAGAAGTTTGATTCTTTTTTACGGCTCGCTGTTGTTGGTTACGTTGGCCGGAAGCCTGCTTTGGGGTGCAGCAGCTCTGGGTTCAGCGCGGCAGTTCAGGCTGCTGATGCTGCTAACTCCTTTGTTGGCTTCATATCTTATCCATGTTAATGCCAGGGAGAAAAGCGCCTGGGGTCTTGTTGTTTCAGGATGGATATTTTTCACGATCAGCTTTTTCCTGGGGAAGTATATTATTTTTTCTCATTTCATGACCGCTTTGCCATGGTGGCTGTCAGCACATGATTACAGCAACTTCGTTACCGCTGTTCTTTATCTGCCGTACCTGTTTAATGGTACGCATTTCAACCTTTTTGTAAATGGCTTTTCAGATGTTACTGATCATTCGGATGTGATATGGCTGGCTGCGGGTTTTTACCTGATATGGCGGCATCAGATATTCTCCGGTAAATCCTTCAGGAAAAAGGAAAGTGATGATAATGGCCGGCGGTTGTTTAACCGTAGATTTAATAGATAATATTATGCGATATTTTATAGGAATATTTTTATTACTTAGTGGATTTGCCTTAGACGCGCAGCAGACAGTAATTGATTCGGCCGGCAACCTCATCAGCGAAAAGCAGTACCGCTCGGCATGGGAGCTGCTTCACAGCGCTGATCCGCGAAATAATGACCCCGAGATACTGGAGGAGAAAACCTCGCTGGTAACCGGATATTTTGTGAATTCACTCAATCATGTCTGGTTTGGGCTTAAAAATCTTGAAGAAAATGAAACAGTGATGGATTACCGTGGCAAACCCGGCAGCTATGATATGGTTAAGTTTGAGGCGGATTCACTAACACGCCGGTTAATAAGGAAAAATGATGAGGATTATTTGCTGTACAGGAATCTGGCAAACTACTGGTTCGAAATTTACCTGAGCTACGGTAATAACCTTGAAAATAAACCTGCCCCCCTGGATACAGTGCAAAAATACAGCGCTGAGGCATTAAAGCATGGTGATCAGTATTTTAAGACTTTTTACCTGCTGGCATTCTGCCATACGATGGATCAAAATTATCTAAAAGCCATCCCGTTATTTCATAAAAGCATTCAGCAAAACGACAGCTTTCCGGCCAGTCACTACAATCTTGCATATGCTTACCTGTTTACCAATCAGCAGTCGAACGCGGCAGTACATGCCAATGAAGCGTTCAGGCTCTACCAGGATTCGCTGCAGAAAGCTGATGCTGCCAGGATGGCCGGCATAGCATTAATGGAGCTTAACAAGCCCAGGAAAGCCCTGATGTTTTATGAGCGAAGCATGGATTATTCACCAGGGAATTATAATACGCTGCAGAATATGCTTCAGCTTTATTTTGTGACGGATGAAACAGATAAGGCCGACTCGGTGGCTGTGAGTATTTTTTCTCAGGCGCCAGCCAACCCGCGGACAATTGATGATCTGGCAAACCTTTATCAACAGGAAAAAAAGGCTGATGATTTCATAAAGCTGATGGAGGCGCAGGTGGAAAAATATGAAGGAAAGCATGAAACCATCGGAAATATCTACTTTGGCATGGCTAAAGTAAAAATGAAGACTGAGCCGTTGAAAGCCAGGGATTACCTGCTTAAAGCCCGGCAAAACTTTGCTGAGGTTTTGCCCGAAAGCCATTATGTTTTTAATGTTATAGGCCAGGCTTTGGAGCATATTGAGAAAACAGAATAAAAGCAGTTGCAAAATATAATCGGAAAGCTTACGTTAAAGACACTCAAATCAGGGCCAATGATTTATGAAACCTGCTAAATGGATACTTTTATTTATACTGATAGTCATGGGTACATCCCTCTATTCACAGAGGAGAGGGCCCATGAATCTTCCGCGCTATGATCAGAAAAAATTCCATTTTGGGTTTACCCTTGGTTTTAACAGCATGGATTTCCGGGTGACCAAGGTGGATCCCTCTGATCAGATTTCAGATACCTTGATGCTGCTGGAGCCAGTGCCGCAGCCGGGCTTTAATATCGGAATCGTTTCCAGCATGAAGATGTACAAGTATCTTGACCTTAGGTTTGTGCCAACGCTGTCGTTTGGTGAACGCCGGTTGAGATACAAGCTGCGCCTTGGTGACAGCACTATAGTTTCGGACGTCAAATCTGTTGAGTCCACTTATATTGATTTCCCCATATTCTTTAAGTATAAGTCAAAACGGCTGCATAACTCCAGAGCTTATGTAACCGGAGGGGTGAGGTACAGCCTTGATCTGGCATCACAATCGAAAAAGGATAATACAAACGAAGAGGTCCAGATAAAATTAAAGCCTCATGATCTGTCC
>JBEPXQ010000179.1:0-4772 GCA_041641835.1 Bacteroidales bacterium | reverse complement strand
TATCGAATATGAAGAACTGATAAGGAAAAGCGAATTCAGCAATGGTGTTGAACTTCTTTACACTCCCAATGAAATCAATAATACTTTTGACCTGTATTATGTATTTGAAATGGGAAGAATACACGACAAAAAACTTCCGCTTGCCATTGATTACCTGGAGTATCTTGGAACGGACCAATACAGCGCGGAAGATTTCAAAAAAGAACTCTACAAGCTTGGAGCTTCTTACTCGGTAAATGCCGGAATGGACCAGGTATATGTACACCTGAGTGGCTTATCTGAAAACATGACAGAAGCTATGATCCTTTTTGAATCATTGATCAGCAATGCCCAGCCCAACAAACAGGCACTGGACAATATGGTGAAGGATATCATGAAGGAACGTGCTGATGCGAAGCAAAATCAACAGAATGTGTTTTCTCACCTTGTGATGTTTGGCATGTATGGTGAAGAAAATCCTGCAACCCACATCCTGAGCGAGAAAGAACTTGAAAAGCTAACCCCAGCTGAGCTGGTTGGAATAGTGAAGGATTTGAAGAACTATGAGCATAAAGTTCTTTACTACGGGAACAAGCCCTTCGAAAATGTGATGGAAATTGTTGCCGAAAACCACGAAATGGGAAAAGAACTTAAGAAAGTAGAGGATAAAGATTTCAAACAAAAGGCAACAGAAAAGAACATAGTTTATTTTGTTGATTTTGACACCCCTCAATCCATGATCCTTATGGTTTCCAGAAGCCAGCAGTACAACAAGGCGCTGCTTCCAACCATCAGGCTTTACAATTCCTATTTTGGACAGGGAATGAAATCACTGGTTTTCCAGGAAATGCGTGAAAAACGTTCGCTTGCCTACACGGCCATGTCCATTTATCAAAACCCCTCGGAAAAGGATGAATATCACTCCACCCTGGCATTTATCGCTACTCAGTATGATAAGATTGATGATGCTATCGGAGGCCTGACAGAACTGCAAAATGACATGCCGGAATCTGAAAAATCCTTCCAACTTGCCAAGGAGAGCATAACTGAGGAAATGCGTACCGAAAGAATCACCCAGGCCAGTATTTTATTCAACTACCTTGCAGCACAAAAGCTTGGTGTTGATTATGACATGCGCAAGGACATTTATGAGCAGGTACCCAGGCTCACATTCAAGGAAATCAAAAAATTCCAGGAAGATTATGTGAGCAATCAGGCGCGTACGATCATGATACTTGGAAAGAAAGATGAACTTGATAAAAAGATGCTTAAGAAATATGGTAAGGTGAAAAAAGTGAAGATGAAAGATATCTTTGGTTACTAAAATCCTTATTACTGTTTTAAAAAGGCTGCCTGCAAATATACAGGCAGCCTTTTTCTTTGGCAGTCAACCAATTGCATCAACCCTCAATGCTTAATCAGGCTCTTTTGGCAATCTCATTCTGAAATAAAGCTTCTAAAATGAATATCTCTATCTTTGCAAAAAATCATGAGATGATTCCCAAAATAATTTTACGCCTTACGGGATGGAAAATGACCGGAGAGTTCACTTCTGATATCAGAAAGTGTGTATTAGTTGTGGCTCCACACACCAGCAATATGGATTTTATCATTGGCAGGATGGTTTTTAACGCACTGCGGGTAAAAGTGAGGTTCCTGATAAAAAAGGAAGCATTTGTATTTCCTCTTGGATTTTTTCTGAAAAAATGGGGAGGAGTACCGGTTGAGCGCAATCGCAGAACTAACCTTGTGGAGCAGCTGGTAAAACGTTTTGAGGAAGCTGATGAACTTGTTCTCGCCATTACCCCTGAAGGCACCAGGAGCCGTGTTACATCATGGAAAAAAGGATTTTATTATGTCGCCATGAAGTCGAATGTGCCCATAGTATTAGGATTTCTGGACTATGGGAAAAAAGTAGCAGGTTTAGGACCGGTATTTTATCCGAGTGGCGACTATGAAAAAGATTCCCGCGTTATCCAGGACTTCTACAGCGATAAGACAGCCAGGTATCCTGATAAATTCAACATAGATGCCATCCGTCCCAGGTAGATTTTCACCAAACTGTGTTAATGAACTAAAGAGGAATTAATTAAAATCAATAGAATCATCAAAAAAAGCCAAATACTCATCTTTTTTTATTACATTCGTGCCCTTTAAATCATGCATTATTAAAACCAATCAATATCAAAACAATTATTATGAGAAATTTCAAACAGCTATTTGTCATTGCATTAGTAGCCGGAATATTAGTCTCCTGCTCCCAAACACCAAAAAATGCCATTGAAGGAAGCTGGAGGGTTGACTCCCTTGAGGCCGTTAACCTGAAAGAATACGCTACTTTTATGACTGAACGTGATCTGGAAAACTTCGACATGCGTGTTGCCCAACTGCAATCAATCCTCGACACTATTCAAAATCCTGAGCAAAAAGCCCAGCTTGAATCCTCACTGGAAAGAATGCAGGCACAAAAAGGCGAAATCAACGCGGAAAATTACGAACAACGCATAAAAGACCAAAATGCCCAGACACAAGGTAACTTCAGCATGTTGTTTGCTGCTGACAGTGCTTTCTACATCACTAACAAAACCAATGACACCATCCAGAAAGGCACCTGGGAAAAGCATGAAGACCAAATTATTACCTCCCTCGAGCAAGCAGGTGTTGCCGATACATTTGATATCAGTAAAATGGAAGATAATAAAATGGTTCTGATGCAACATCAGAAGTTCACTGAGGATTTTACACTTGATGTGAAATTCCATATGAGCAAAAGTGAAGAAAAAGAAGCTGAAAAGACTGAAGAGTAAATCAGCAAAAAAAATACAGATAGAGCAGCCTGAAGAGGGCTGCTTTTTTTTTTGTACCAGGCGAAGCGAATTACGCAAAATGCCATTTGCGTAGTTTTCACAAAGTGTTGCAATAATATAAAGTTCGATGAAAATCTCATTTTATTTGCACGAATCATCATCTTTTTACAAATGATCATTGCTTTCTTTTTCGAAATCCCATCACATAATATTTATACACCTTTAAAGCTTAATTATGCTCAATATTCAATCCAGTTCACAAACAAAGTATTATAATTTAATCCAAATATTTAAGAAAAAAAACCAATTTAAATTTGGAAGTTAGAAAAAATAAGATGTATATTTGCAACCGCTTTCAGTAAAGGAATACGTTCATAATAATAATGGGAGCTTAGCTCAGTTGGTTCAGAGCACCTGCCTTACAAGCAGGGGGTCGCTGGTTCGAATCCAGCAGTTCCCACTCATTTAAGAGCCCCGGCAAATAATTTGCAGGGGCTTTTTTGTTTCTCCTAATACAATTCACATAAAAAAAGCGGACACCTCTCATAGCCATGCCCGCTTTTCATTTATCTTCAAGCTGTTTAAATAACGTCAAATTTTATTCCCTGTGCCAGGGGCATCTCACGTCCGTAGTTAACTGTGTTAGTCTGACGGCGCATATATGCTTTCCAGGCATCAGAGCCGGATTCACGCCCGCCTCCGGTTTCCTTTTCACCGCCAAAAGCTCCGCCGATCTCAGCACCGGAAGTACCAATATTTACGTTGGCAATGCCGCAATCAGATCCTACTTCCGAAATAAATTTTTCCGTTTCACGGATATCGTTGGAAAAAATTGATGATGACAGACCCTGGGGAACGCCGTTATGTAGGTTCAACGCTTCTTCAAAATCAGAATACTTTATCAGATACAATAAAGGTGCAAATGTTTCATCCTGCACGATCTGGTAATGATTTTCAGCCTCAGCCAGGGCAGGCACCACATAAGTTCCTGTACCGTTTTCGTCATTAATGACTTCTCCTCCGAAGATCACCTTTCCACCTTCTTCTTCCACTTTTTTCTGAGCATTGACAAAGTTCTCCACGCCCCATTTATCGATCATAGGACCGATCAGGGTATCAGGGTTGAGCGGATGCCCGATTCTAGAGGGAAGTTGTTTATATGCATTGAGGAGCTTCTCTTTAAACTGATCATAGATGGATTCGTGTATGATCATGCGGCGCGTGGTAGTGCAACGCTGACCTGCGGTGCCTACGGCTCCAAACAGAGTGGCATTTAAAGCGTTGTTCAGGTCGGCAGTAGGAGTTACTATGATGGCATTATTGCCACCCAGCTCGAGTATTGTTTTACCCAGGCGCTCGCCAACAATCCTTGCAACGCGTTTGCCAAGCGGCGTGGATCCTGTGGCAGAAACGAGCTGGATGCGTTTGTCTTCAAGCAGAGTGTCGCCAATATCAGCAGAGCTACCGGCTATAAGGTTAATAACTCCCTCGGGTATATCATTTTTCTTCAGCACATCAGCCATAATTTTATGTACAGCCTGAGCACAGAGGAAAACCTTTGAGGAAGGTTTCCAAACTACCACGTCGCCGGCTATCAGCGCCAGCATGGTATTCCAGGCCCAAACAGCTACCGGGAAGTTGAAAGCCGTAACAACACCTACAATTCCCAGCGGGTGATACTGCTCTCCCAGCTTATGTTCGGTACGCTCCGACTTTGTATTCATTCCATAGAGCATCCTGGACTGCCCTACGGCAAAATCAGCTATATCAATCATTTCCTGCACTTCGCCCATACCTTCCTGGTGTACCTTACCCATCTCGTATGAAACCAATGCACCAAGCTCTTCTTTGTATTCCCTCAAAGCATTTCCCATCTGGCGAACAAGATCGCCGCGGACGGGTGCCGGAATCTTTCGCCATTCCAGAAAGGCTTTTTCAGCTGTTTCTATTACCTGTTCATAGTCTTCCTTGTTGGCAAGCTGGATA
>JBEPXQ010000178.1:0-4791 GCA_041641835.1 Bacteroidales bacterium | reverse complement strand
CAAGATCGTACTGGAAGCCGACAACGGCATCTGCGGTGTTAAAACCGACACCATCGACCTGACTGTAGTGGAAGAGCCGGTGGTGAGTGTGAACGCGGACACCACGGAAATATGCAAAAACGGAATAGTAGATTTCACCAACTTAACCAGTGGAACAGCACCTGATTATCAATGGTCGGTTTCTCCGGCTTCCTATAATAATGTATCAGGAAGTATGACAGACTCAAACCTGACCCTTCAGTTTTTGCAGGAAGGCAATTATGACATTACATTAACAGCTTCAAATTATTGTGGTATAGATGATACCACCATCACGATCAAGGTTAATGATGTTCCTGAAGCAGACATAGCTTCACTTAATGATTTCTGCGGCAGTGGCAGTATAAATCCTTCCGCACAATATGATGATCATGGTTCGGCTATACATACATACAACTGGACATTCACAGGCGGAACTCCTTCTTCCTCAAGCAGCGCACAGCCGGGAAGCATTCAGTACAATTCACCTGGCAACTATCAGGTAATTGTGGAAGCAGTAAACCAGTGTGGAAACGCATTAGATACGGTGGATCTGATAATCCATGATCTGCCTGCAGTTACCGCCGGCAGCGCATTAGATACTATATGCGCAGGAGACACGCTGCAGCTTACAGCCAGTGGTGCAATTTCCTACAACTGGACTCCTGCCACAAGCCTGTCAGCACCGGATGTTGCCTCGCCCCTGGCCTCGCCTTCCATCTCTACACAATATATTGTGGAGGGGACTGATGCTAACGGCTGTGTTAATTACGACACCCTGAATATTCATGTAAACCAGCTTCCCACAGTAAACTTAAGCGCCAGCCCTGCTGTGGTCTGTGAAAATGACACAGCTGTGGTCACTGCTACAGGCGCTTTATCATACAATTTCCAGTCTTCAGCTTCCTTATTCCAGAATACAGGATCTTCAGTGTCACTGGCACCAGCCACGGATGCAACAGTATATGTTACCGGAACCGACCAAAACGGTTGCGTTTCAGACGACAGCATAAACATACAGGTGAATCATCCGCCGGCACTCACGTTTAACCCGGCTACACCTGAAATATGTATTGGAGATACAGCACATATCAGCGTGAGCGGATCGCAATCTTATGAATGGTTGCTGAATGGAAACCCGGTAGCCACGGGCAGCAGCATCTCCGTCAGCCCCGCGCAAACCACCACTTATACAGTGATAGCGCATGATCAGTTTGGCTGCATAAGCGTGGACAGCGTGGAAGTGACTGTACTGCCTTTACCTGTTGTAAGCATCACACCTTCTACCGACACCATCTGCGAAGGACAGAATATCCAGCTTACAGCTTCGGGTGCCACTTCCTACCTGTGGCAACCGGCTTCATCGCTGAACAAAAACACAGGAAAGAAAGTAAATGCTTCCCCTGTTACAACAACTGATTATTATGTTACCGGAACAGATAATAACGGCTGCAGTAATACGGATACCAACAGAATAGTTGTTAAGCCCATACCAAATATTACAGTTACTCCCTCCAATACGGATATCTGTGCCGGGGACTCCGTGATGCTTATTGCCTCCGGAGCACCACAAATGACCTGGTCACCGGCTACCGGCCTTAGTGCCACTACAGGTGACACGGTGATAGCGACACCCGGAAGCAGCATCACATATACCGTAAACGGGTCCAATGGTTCAGGATGCCAGTCATCCGCAACAGCTACTGTAAATGTACATAATCCGCCTGCTTTAAGCTTCACACCTGCCAATCCATCGGTTTGCGCAGGAGACAGCGTACAGATAAACGTTAGTGGTGCAGCCACTTACAGCTGGACATCCTCTCCTACTCTCTCATCCACATCAGGATCAACAGTATATGCTTCACCAATCAACAACACTACATACCAGGTGAGCGGAACCGATGCTTTCGGCTGCTCAGCCAACGGCAGTGTAAATGTAACTGTGGATCCGCTTCCTGTTATAAATGTATCTGCAACAGACAGCAGCATCTGTGAAGGTGAGACCATTCAGCTTAGCGGAACAGGAGCAGCAAACTTCGTATGGACCGATGATAATGGAAACATTGCCGGAAACGGACAAAGCATTAATGTGCAGCCCCTGACCAACACCACCTACTACGGTACCGGCACAAATGCAAGCGGTTGTTCAGCAACCGACAGCATCGGCATAACCGTGGCTCCAAAGCCGGTAGTGAATCACAATATCAGCTCTGCATCGCTTTGTGTTAATGATTCAGTTACCATAACCGTGAGCGGAGCAAACACCTGGAAATGGTTCAAGTCAGGTATTAACACAGGATTTACCGGAGACTCTGTTACTGTTTCCCCGGCTTCTTCTGTTACCTACAGTGTTGTAGGATACGGGGCCACAGGCTGCACGGACACAACTTTCATTCCACTGACAGTAACACCTTTACCAACATTGCAGATTTCAGCAGCTTCCGCGAGCATTTGCGAAGGAGACACCACCACGCTGAATATCAGCGGAGCCAGCACATACTCCTGGTCACCGGCTACTGGCCTGAACCAAACGGGCGGAAGCAATGTGAAAGCGTTCCCGCAAGCGACACAAACCTACACCGTTACCGGCACCGACAACAACGGATGCCAGGCTGATACTTCAATTACCGTTACGGTTGATCCTGTGCCTCAAATAAGCGTACAGGCTACAGATACCATAATCTGTAAAGGCCTCACCACCGAACTGACCGCCACAGGCGCAACCTCCTACACCTGGACACCGGCTAACAGCCTTAATACAGCAGTGAATGATACTGTGTTGGCTACACCCATGAGTAACACCACCTATACAGTTACTGGCTCGAACAGCTTTGGCTGTAGCGCTTCTGCGGATATCGACATCCAGGTTTTCCAGGGTTCACAGCTTTCTGCCACACCATCCTCAGCAAGTATATGCATGGGTGATACCACCCAGGTAACTATCTCCGGTGCTGCCACTTATACCTGGAGTAATACTGCCGGGATTATCAACGTAAGCGGAAATACTGCGCAGCTTGCTCCTGTTTCCAGCTCAACCTACCAGGTTACTGGTGTTGATAGCGCGGGATGTATCCATACTGTGAACATCCCAGTGGAAGTTAAACCACTACCGACCGTGAATGCATATAGCGATCTTACATCACTTTGCACTGGCGACAGTGTAAGGTTGTGGAGCACCGGTGCCAACAGTTACCAGTGGTATAAAAACGGCAATCCGTATTCACAGCAGCAACAGTTTTATGATCAGCCGCAGAATTCAGCCACCTACACCGTATCCGGAACTGATACCAGCGGGTGCTCCAACACTGCTACAGTAAACGTGAGTGTAAACCCGGAACCATCATTGAATGTGTTGGCTGCTGACACTTCTATTTGCCTTGGCTCCTCCACTACTATCACTGCTTCAGGAGCGGGTAGCTATTCCTGGTCACCGGCCTCTTCATTAAACACCTCCTCAGGAGCCAGTGTGGTCGCCAGCCCTTCTGTGGATACCAAGTATTTCATCACTGGAACATCACCACACGGCTGTGATATAACTGACAGTATTACTATAAAGGTTAATCCTGTACCCACGGTGAATCTGAATGTTACTCAGAATAATATCTGTTATGGGGATTCGGTGATATTGACAGCCACAGGTGCTTCCGTTTATGACTGGAACCACATACAAACCAATGTAAGCAGCTCAAAGGTATCACCTGACTCCACTTTCACCTATACTGTAACCGGAACCACGGCAGAGGGCTGTTCCGACCAGGCCAACCAGACAGTTGTTGTGCATCCGGCCCCGAAGGTTGATTTCGTGGCAGACTCCATATTATGTACCGGATCTTCCTTCAGCATCAACAACAGCTCGGTGAATGCTTCTGTATTCAACTGGGATATGGGAGACGGCACAGGATCAACAGCAGCCAGCCCCTCACACAGCTATTCGGCTACTGGCTATTATGATATTACATTAACCGCTGCTTCATCCTATGGCTGTACTGATTCGCTTAAGAAAACAGTACATGTGATAGGTCAGCCTGCAGCCGACTTCGCACTTTCCAACGACAGCGGCTGTGCACCTCTGCCGGTGCAATATAACAATATGAGTTCAGGTAACTATGTGAATTACCACTGGGATATGGGTAACGGAATGGTAAGCAATAGCTCATCACCATCACAAAACACCTATCAGGCAGGACAGTTTGCTGACACCAGCTATGTAATAACCCTCAACCTGTCTAACAAGTGCGGCACCAGTACAAAGAAAGATACAGTGCTGGTTAAAACTTCACCAAAGACCTCATTCGGATTGAGTAACAGCTATGGGTGCTCACCGCTTACAGTACAGATGGCCAACAATTCCACCGGTAATCCACAAGCTTACCTTTGGGATTTTGGTGATGGAAACACAAGCACCAACGGCAGCTTGTCCTCGCATACATTTTATTATAACGGATCCGCCGATACCACTTATGATGTAAGCCTTGTCAGCTTCAACAGCTGTGGTACCGATACTGCCTACTCCAGTGTAACCGTAAGACCACAGACGGTGAATGCTTTTTACACGCCATCACGCGCCAGCGGATGCGCACCCATGACAGTTGACTTTTCCAACTACTCTACCCCAGGATCGGTAATGGAATGGGATTTTGATGATGGTAATGTATCCACCGTTAAAAATCCAACACATACCTTTACTATTCCGGGAACTTATGATGTGGAGCTGCTGGTTTATGATTCCTGTAGCGTGGACACCATGACAAGAACCATTTCAGTATCTACTCC
>JBEPXQ010000177.1:0-4792 GCA_041641835.1 Bacteroidales bacterium | reverse complement strand
ATCAGCTCAATAAACTGTCCGGTTTTAAAACTGAAATTGCGTTCCGGTTTTAAAACGAAGGTTTTGATTGACGGTGATTCGTCAATAACTTTTGTTAATGTGGCCTTTACAGGTTTATATAAGTCAACTTCAGCAGTGGTAATCATACTTCCACGGTTAAGTTTTGAGTTAATTCCCTGAATAGTTCATTTTTATTTATCTCACCGATGCAGGCTTCAATACAGCGTCCGCACCCGGTACAGGCTTTGGATTCAAATTTTAATGGCTTCCAGACGTATTTGCACATATATCGGTTGCGAAAACGTTTTTGTAAGGGTCGTAGCGGATCCTCACCGGCGGCTACACGCTCAAATCCCGGATACTGGCAGGTATCTATACTTCTTACTTTCTCAAACTCCGGGCGCTCGATAAACAAAAAACAAGAGCAGGTTGGACAAATGGCAGAACAGGCTCCACAGGAAACACAGGTTTCTGAATATTTTTTCCAGATATCGTCTTCGCATGCCCCTATCAATGATCCGGTTTTACTGTAATCGGGTAAATCACTGTTTTTTTCTTTCAGTTCCCTCACCACTGCTTCACGTCGGTTTTCAACTGCTTTTTTATCTTTACTACTGATGTGCTCATAGCCATGGATGTATTCATCCCTGAAAGAATCACCCTTTTTTGTTTTAGATTCCAGAATAATATTGTCTCCCTCCTGATTCAGTATCAGATCGGCATTCATTTCCGGGTAAGGTTTAAAGCCATAAGTTGTACAATGACAATGTTCGTTTATGGAATGGCAATCCGTGCCTATTAATATGGTGTTATTCCTGTTTCGGCTGTAGGTAGGGTCAATGTAATCCTTATCCAGGTATATTTCATCAAGAATAGAGAGGGCGCTCAGGTCGCAGGACGGAACGCCAATTATAACTCTTTTTGATTTGCCGTTATACGCAAAAAGATTTTCCCTGATGGGTAAGAATAGAGTTTTCAAAGGGGAAGCAGGCTTGGGCCGGTTATAAATAACATCAGCTGCATTACTTTCATTAACAGCCGCATACTCAATCTGCTCACCAAACAAAAAGGGAGCATACACTTGATAATCCTGCAGGAGTTCAACAAGTAATGAGTTCCATTTTTCTTTTTCGAGAGTGAAGCCTGAGTTCATTGAAGTATATTATTGTGACAATTTTCACAATTTAAAATTACTATAAATTACACCTGAAGTCAAATTATTTCAGGACTTTTTATTAACTTTATAGGTTTTTTAATTTAATCCAAATCTGCATAAGGCCTGCACCTCCTGTTAACCGGCTAACAGCAGAAATTACTTGATTTTCACTTTTCTCTGTATTATCTTTAGCCTGACTATACAATAAAACTATATTTTTTAAGAAAGACGTGCCTTTAATCTTTCCTTTATTGTTACAACTGTATCAACATGGAATCGACTGCTTATACCAAACGACTTTTAACTTACCGCCTGAGTCTTTCTCATTTGAAAGAGGTAGGTCTAACGCATGTTTTCTCATACCTGATAGCAGGTGAAACCGGTTTTAGTGCTGCACTTGTGCGCAAAGACCTCTCACGACTGAAGGTAAAAGGCAAGCGACGCGGTGGCTATGAGATAGATACCATAATGGAAGCCATAAATGAACACTTTGGACAGCAAAAAACCAACAAAGTCGTACTGGCAGGCATGGGAAATATTGGCAGTGCAATTGCCCAGTATAAAGATTTCAAAAAACGGAATATTAAAATTGTGGCCGCTTTTGATCTTGATCCGGCCAAACAACGTAAAGGTTATGATATCCCGGTGTATCCACTGAATAAATGTCGTGATATAACCATGGAGCACACCATTGATGCCGCCATCCTGGCAGTACCGGCTTTCTCAGCACAGGCTGTATGTGACCAGCTGATCCAGTGCGGGATCCGGGGAATCATGAATTTCGCACCGGTAAACCTGAAGGTGCCCGAGAATGTGTATGTTTCGAATGTCAGGCTGAGTGATGAATTACAACAGGTGATCTATCATGCCACCAAAGAAAGCTGATTATGAAAAAAACCGGCAGATACATACGTATTACGGGTTTAGTACAGGGAGTCGGGTTTCGCCCCTTTATTTACCGCCATGCCAGAAAACACGGGCTGACGGGCTGGGTACGCAACCATTCAGGTGGCGTGGATGTGATGGTAGAGGGCAGTGAAAAAGATTGCAGCCGGTTCATCAGTACCTTAAAAAATAATGCTCCACCAGCATCTTTGATAACACTGCTGAAAGAAGCAGAAACTGAACCAGAACAGCTTGCCGGCTTTTATATCAGATCCAGCGTGAACGGACACAATCACATCACTGATATTTCTCCTGATATAGCAGTATGCCATGAATGCCTAAAGGACATGACAATACAGCAGCGACGCCTCTCCTATCCTTTTACCAATTGTACGCATTGCGGACCAAGGTTCTCCATCATCAGAAGCATTCCGTATGACCGCAGTGCCACCAGCATGCGTGAATTCAGAATGTGTGAAGACTGCCGGCAGGAATATACCAATGTGAATAATCGCCGATTTCATGCCCAGCCGGTTTGCTGTATCAAGTGCGGACCTGCCTATAAGTGGATCAGCGACTCAGGCACAATTGAAGAGCCGGCAAAATGCCTCTCCAGCCTTTTTACATACCTGAATGATGGAAAAATTATAGCACTGAAAAGCACCAGTGGCTTTCAGCTTATTTGTGATGCATCGAATAAAGATACGGTAAGGCGGCTTCGACAAATCAAGCAACGCAACAGCCGACCCTTTGCCATGATGTTTAAAAACATGGATGAACTGAAAAAGCACACCTTTATTAATAGCAAACAAAAAGAGTGGCTGCAATCATGGCGGCGGCCTATCGTGATCCTTCAGGATAAAAAGGGCTCTTTTCCTGAAGTAAATGGCGGCTTCACAACCATAGGGGCCGTGCTGCCTTATACTCCGCTGCATCATATTATCATGGAAAATTCTGACATCCCGGCCCTGGTGTTTACCAGCGCCAATGCAAAAAGCAGTCCTTTGATCTTTGAAAATGATAAAGCAATGATACTTCTTCAGCGAAAATCCTGCGACGTTGTATTGTATCACCACAGGGAGATCATAAATAATCAGGATGATTCTATCGTGAAAATCCATGATAACGGCACCACTATTATCCGCAGGGCACGGGGCTTTACACCACAACCCGTGAACATGGATTTTGATGTGGAAGGTATTCTTGCCCTCGGAGGAGACCTGAAAAACAGCTTTTGCATTGGAAAAGACCGGCGGGCAATCATGAGCCAGTATATGGGCGACCTGGAGAACTTTGAAGTCTTCCTCCGCTTTAGAAAAAGCATCAATAATTTCAGCAAACTCTTCAAATTCAAGCCTCAGGTAGCAGTACAAGACCTGCATCCTGATTACCACAGCAGCCGCTATGCGCACAAAATCGCTGAACAGTATCGTATCCCTGAAGAAAGAAGAATAGCCGTTCAGCATCACCATGCTCATATTGCATCCGTTATGGCAGAGCACCAATTGGATGGGCCGGTGTTAGGAGCAGCAATGGATGGAACCGGATACGGGACTAATGGCAAAATCTGGGGCAGCGAATTTATGATCTGTGACCTGCAAGGCTATCAGCGTAAATACCATCTGGACTACATGCCGCTTCCCGGAGGCGATATGGCGGTTAAAGAACCCTGGCGACTGGCCACAGCCTTAGGCCATAAAGTACTGGGAACGGAATTCCTCAGGCTTCCGCTGGCTTACCACAGGCATATCCCAATGGAAAAACAACAACTGGTGATAAAAGCAGTTGATGCAGCTGTGAATATTGCCTGGTCGTGTGGACTGGGCAGGTTGTTTGATGCTGTGGCGGCCCTTCTCAACCTTGTGCACCATGCAGAATTTGAAGGTGAAGGGCCCATGATGCTTGAAAATATCTGCGGAAAAACCAACCACTTTTACAAGATACCTCTTCAGAAAAAAACTTTTACAGCTGATACGTTGATACGGGAGGTAATACGGGATTTGATGGAAGAGCTTCCTGCTTCCGAAATTTCAGCCCGTTTTCATAATAGCATAGTACGAATGCTACATGATGGGATCAGCAGAATGTCAGAGGAAAGCGGATTAAAGCGGGTGGCCCTTTCAGGTGGTGTTTTTCAGAATAAAATAATTACTGACGGCATATACCATAAGCTTTCCGGTGAAGGCTTTCATGTTTATTTAAATGAACAGGTTCCATGCAATGACGGAGGCATTGCACTGGGGCAATTGGCAATAGCCCGGCAGTTAACTCAATTCAAAAACAAGAAAGCAACTAATTGTTAGCCGCCTTGATTTAACTATAAAACTAACTTAGGATTATTAAATATGTGTTTAAGCATTCCGGCAAAAATAGAATCTATTGAAGGTAAAAAAGCCATTGTAAGCGTTGGTGGAAATGAATACCGTGCGGATGTCAGTTTAGTACCTGATGTAGTTATTGGTGATTATATCCTGCTACATGCAGGTTTTGGTATCCAAAAGATAAGTAAGGATGATGCAAAGATCACACTTGAGCTTCTGAATGAAATGAATAAAAAAAAGTGAATGAATGAAATTCATAACCGAATATCGTGACCGCAAACTGGTGAGTAAACTGGTTGAAACCATAAAACATGAAGCCCACGGGAATTATGTATTTATGGAAGTTTGCGGAAGCCACACTCATGCTATTCGCCGGCATGGCATTCCCTCGCTGCTGCCTGAAAGCATACGCCTGCTTTCAGGTCCCGGT
>JBEPXQ010000176.1:0-4809 GCA_041641835.1 Bacteroidales bacterium | reverse complement strand
GGAGAGATGTTTAGCTGGTACGGCTACCGTATGCTGCATGCAGCAGAATATCTTACTGAAATGATCAGGAAGCTCAACGAGAGTAAAAAGAAGTAGAACTTATGGTTCTGCAATCATACAAAAGATATCCTGGCGCAGAAATACTTTTCTCAGCCATAGCTCAAATGCCGGATCAAGCAAGGTGAAATGACCATTTGTCTTTTCTAAAATATCCTTCTCTATAAGATACCTTTTGGTATAATTGCATATAGCCCATTAGGTTTTTTATGTCAAGTGAAAAAACAAGGAATGGCTTTAATTCGTGGCTTCCGCCACGAAATAATAGTTCAGGTTTTGATTAAATTGCCTGATGAATTCCTTCTCAGATAATGGAGCCGCCTGTTTTAGCCAGTCGCGCATCAGAAATACCTGATAGTTTATGGAGGAAAGCAGGGCGAACATTTGCTCCGGACCGATGCCGTAGGCATCTGTTCCGCCTTCGCCGTGTTCAAACACCAGGAGCGGCTTGTCGCGTTTCAGGAGGTTGCTGGCTCCTTCAAGCACCAGGTATTCAGCTCCTTCCACATCTATTTTGATCATGCTGATCAGGGGTAGTTCATCCAGGAAAGAATCCAGCTTTTGAATGTTCACCTCAATGCTGGTGTCCTGCTCGTCAGGGCGGTCATAGCGCCTCTTCCTGATTCCGCTGTAGCTTGGATTCGAGGTAACATAATTAAAGGAAGTGCGCCCGTTTTCATTACCCAGGGCGGTGTTATATATGCTGACCTGTGGATTATTGCTGTATTTTCTCTGAAGCTTTTCAAATTTCTGCGGTATGGGTTCAAATCCAAAGTGCTTGCCTTTGGGTGCAATTTTCAGGAATTTATCAAGGATCTCTCCGTCAAGCACGCCCACATCAATGCAATTGGAATCCTTATCCAGGTGATTTCTCATTATCCTTACTGTCAGCAAGTCATACACCTGGTTTCGTGTCACCCCAAAGGGCAGGTAATTCATTATTTTTTTCAGGAATTCCTTCATTTCCGGCATTTAGTTTTTAATGTATTCCTCAATCCGTGCTTGTTTTTTCCTGGGCCGGAACAAACCGTATCTGAATATGCAGTAGAGTGCTCTTAAGCCATCGCGCCAGCCAATCTTTTTCCCCTCCTCATAACCTCTGCCATAGTATGAAATTCCCACTTCATAGATTCTGATTCCGGGGATACGAGCCAGCTTTTGCGTAACCTCGGGTTCAAATCCAAATCGCTTTTCTTTCAGGTTCAGCTTTTTTATCACACTTAGTCGGATAAGTTTATAGCAGGTTTCCATATCCGTGAGGTTCAGGTTGGAAAACATATTGCTGATAAACGTCAGGAATTTATTCCCTATGCTGTGCCAGAAAAACAAGATCCGGTGGGGATTTCCACCCATAAACCGTGACCCATATACTACATCAGCCACTCCATTTATCACGGGTTTCAGCAGGTGGTTAAATTCCTTAGGGTCATATTCCAGGTCGGCATCCTGCACGATCATATAATCGCCGGTAGCTTCCCTGATGCCGGTATGCAATGCTGCACCTTTCCCCTGATTGTATTCATGGGAAAAAAGCTGAATATTCTTCTCAGGATGATTGGCTTTATATTCCTCCAACACTTTCCAGGTGCCATCAGTGGAAAAATCGTTCACCACGATGATTTCCTTTTCAATATTGCTTATCAGTTCCACTTCCACAACCTTATCAAGCAAATTCCCGATTGTGGCAGCTTCATTGTAAGCCGGAATGATAATGGATAATTTATTGATTGGCATTTCAGGCTAAAATTAAAAAGGGCAAAGTTAATGAATTATTCTACTTTGCCTGTTATGGAATTACAGTAGCACCAGTTGAATAAGCGGTTGTTGAAATTCTTTATTTTACCAGGTATTTATTCCTGAAGATAAAATTCGCCTTTTCATGGCATTTGCTTGTCATATTACGTTTTTTATCTCCTGATTCCTCATGCATTTTAGCTAAAAATGTACTGTCGCTACAAAGTGAATCAGAATAATGACTGATCAGGCTATCTTTCTTTTTCACGTATAATGAATATTTCCCGGAGATGTTTCTGTATTTATCCACTAAAGTATAATCCCTGGCTTTAGCATTCACAAAAGGGGGATTATTTTCCAGGATGAAACCCAAATCCCGGATGTTTTCTTTCCGTTGTATTCTCTGCCTGTATTCCTCATTGGTTAGTTCATCATAGATACCATATCTGGCCAGGTCATCATCAGGCCTTGTAAGGATTTCATAATACCTTACAGTGGGATGTATTTTCAGGAATGTTTCTTTGTATGCTTCCTTGTTCATCCAAAGCCAGTGAATGGAATTGTGGCGATACTGCGATATCTGAAAAATGTTAAGAGCAATGAGCAAAGCGATCAAACCGGGGATAATAATCCTTAATACCTTTTTCTGAAGGCTGAAGCTCACGAAAGTTGCAAGGGGAAAGGCAAGTAAGCCGTAGAAGTCAATATAGGAACGTTGTCCGAACGAACCGCCAAACCACCAGCTCCACCAGCTTGATAATACATAAATTATCAGAGGCAGAAAAACCACGGTAGGCCAAAAGAATGATCTCAGCCGCTTGTACATTAGCGGAATACCAGCGAGTGCCAGTGTCATAACCGGGGTGTAAACCAGCCAGCCTTTTTTAAAGCTGAATAGCACATTCCATATCTGCGGGTTATCAAAAAAGAAGCGTTCATTACTTGCTCCATAAGAAAAGTAGAACCATTGTCCGGTTATTTTATGCCAGTATATAAATTGGGGAAGCCATATAATGATAACAATAAATGCCATCAGCAATATCTGTGGCCAGCATAAAAATAATTTCTGAAAGCGCTTTTTCAGATCAGTGGCATTATGAATATCCCAAAGTAGAAAAAACAGCAGGAAGAGCGTATTTGTGGGCCGGATAAGCGTAATCAGTCCGGCGGAGACACCCAAAAGAATGGCAGTGGGCAGCTTTTGCTTCATGTGCCAACTTCTGGTCAAGTAAATAAAAACAATAAACAGAAAGAAGTTGTAGGGGTGAGACATCCCGGGTTCAAACGATATATAATAAAACAGGTTTGTGCCGGTAACCACAACCAGTAATACCACGGCAGTTATTACATCTGAAAAATAGTATTTTAATAATCGTCTGAGAATAATTAAAGCCAGAATAACATATATCAAAGCTGCAAATGACATGGCAAATTTGTAGGGTTTACTATACCCGTCAACTTCATAATTGCTATTAACGGCATACAGATGAGCAGCGAAAAAGAAAGGTGAATATAAAACGGAAAGCCCGTAGCTCATTTTTATAATTCTCTTATTTTCTGATGTTCGCGAGGTCCAGTTGTATTTTCCCAGCTCCGGATACTCGTCATAATAATCCAGGTATATATCACCATAAATAAAAGTAGCAGGCAGGTAATTATAATACAGCACCACATCAGAAGCTATTACAGTACGGCCGTCTTTCCAACCTTTCTTATTGATTACTCCAATATAGCACGCAACTATCACTATAAGTACAGCCAGCGCCGACCAGATGTTATTTCGGTTAATCCTCATCTTTCCCGGATTCAAAAAATTCCACTTTGAAATCATCAATATAAACAGGTATATCTTTTCTTAACCAGATATAAGTCTCCAGTTCATTGCCTTTTCTTCTAACATGCGGAGTAAGATAATAATACTCCATTTTTTGCCATTCCCCTGGTTTAAATGGTTTATCCGTACTGTGCTCCTCAGTAGTGCGGTATTTATAGGCAGCACCTTTATGTTTAAACATGCAGGCAATCAAAAGATTACGGTCACTGATAGAATCGGTTGGATAAACCATAGCTGATACTTTTATCACAGCGTAATCCTCTTTGGTGAGGTCGCGATATGATATATTGTATTTTGGTGAAAACTGCCTGCTGCTGTCCAGTTTTACAGCGAACTTCCCTGAAAAAGCTGCAGAAGAGTCCCGCCCTTCTGCAGGAGCATTTTCAAAATCATAAAAAACGAGTGGTAGTGGGCCGCTAAGATTTTGCTCTTTTATGATAAGCCTTGGGTCTTTTCCGCGGTCAAGCAGAAGCAACTGCTCAGCACCTTCAGGTTTTTTGGTTTTTCCCAACACCTCGCAATAGTAGGCAGTATTCATTCTGCTGTGGTGCAGAATACCTTTGCGATATTGCCAGGTATAAAAAAGATTTACGGCGGAAAACAGGAAGATGAGAATCAGGGCCGGGATTTTAATTTTCTTGTTCTGGATATAGAGCAGGAAGCTACCCAACGCTATTGCAAAGACAGGGTACCCTTGAATTAAAGAACGCTGTGACAAACTGGCTGCATACCACCAGCACGACCAGCTCGACATGAGCCAGATGTATGCCACTGAAAATATCAGGATGGGAAGGAATAAATCCCGGCGATTATTTTTCAGCGTAAATATTCCTGCCAGAGCAAATACCATTACTGGTGTATAGATCAGCCAGCCTTTGCGGAAGCTGAACAGGAATTTCAGGGTATAGGGCCAGAAAAGCTCAAAACCTTCTCCCGGATTCTGGTAAGTATAGGAAATCCAACTACCGGTGGCATATTTCCAGTATAACATTTGCCAAAATGCAAGTAGCATAAAGCCGGTAAAAAGAAGGAGGAGGTGCGTGTATTGATTTTTGAATATGAAGATGACTTTTTCTTTTGCCTGCTTGAGGGAACGTGTTTGCCAGAATAACGGAAGCAGTATCAGGAGGATTGCCGTGGGCCTGGTTATTACAGCCAGCCCGTAGAAAATGCCCAACCAAAAA
>JBEPXQ010000175.1:0-4809 GCA_041641835.1 Bacteroidales bacterium | reverse complement strand
TCAGCTTTTGGTCCAATCAGCGGGCTACCACCGATAAAAATGAAAATACCGCCCTGCGATACAGCTTCAGCAGCACATTCACCAATTACCTGAGTATCTGGGGGAACTATAGCTATTCCCTGGGCGATCGTTATGATTATTACGAACCCCGTCAGGTAGGAATGATCTTCATCAGACCTCATTATGAATCATTTTCTATTAACACCTCTACCGACTACAGGAAGGACTTAGCCCTGGATGCCGGCATTTATTATGCCATGGATGAAAACAGCTATCAGGAAAAATTCTTCAAGCTTTATCCGCGCCTGCGTATTAATGACCGCTGGTTTATTCAGCCTGGATTCAGAATAAGAAACAAGGAAAACGACCGTGGTTACGTGAGTAAAATTGATTCAACGGATAATATCATCTTCGGACAAAGAGACATAACCACTGTAATTAATTCATTTTCCAGCAGAGTGATGTTCAGCAATGAACTATCGCTCAATATCTGGGCGAGACATTACTGGAGTGTCGGCACTTACAATATGTTCTACAACCTGATGAAAGACGGACATCTTGCCCCGGGAGAGCAATATGACGAAAACGCTGATTTCAATTACAATACTGTAAATATCGATGTGAATTTCAACTGGGAAGTGGCTCCGGGGTCTCTGTTGTCGCTGGTATGGAAAAATGAGATTATTAATGAAACTGACAATACCGAACAAAACCTTTTCCAAAGCCTAAACCATACCTTTTCAGATGACCAGAGAAATTCAATTTCACTCAAGATACTTTACTATATTGACTACCAGCAAATAAAAAAGGCAATTCATCAAAATTCCTGAATCGTGGGTATTGCCCGGCAGCCCAAAAACTGCACAACATAATAGCACTCGTTTTCGTTATAAAAATCGCTAATTTTGCAGTGCAAACCAAGGAAGTATTTTGAAGAAGCTGTATTCATATATCATCAAATCCTATATCGGGCCTTTTATAGCCACCTTTTTTATTGCGCTGTTCATTTTGCTGATGCAGTTCTTGTGGAAATACATTGATGACCTGGTGGGAAAAGGTTTCGACTGGGATATAATTGCCCGTTTGCTGTTTTATGCCTCCTCCACTTTTGTACCCATGGCGCTGCCGCTGGCAGTGCTGCTTTCCTCATTAATGTCTTTTGGAAACCTGGGTGAAAGATATGAACTGGTGGCCCTTAAAGCGGCCGGCATTTCACTTCGATCCGTGATGAAGCCAATGGCAGTGTTCATCGTTGCGCTCAGCCTGGTGGCTTTTCTGTTCTCCAACAATATAATGCCGGTGGCTAACCTTAAAATGCGCACTTTATTACATGACGTGCGAAAACAAAAACCGGCAGTTTCCATTCAACCCGGAATATTTTATGATGAGATTGAGAATTATACCATAAAAATAGGTGCGAAAGATAATGATGGAAAAACCATCCGTGAAGTGGTAATTTATGACCATTCCAAAAAGCAGGGAAACGTGAGCGTTACCGTTGCCGACTCGGGAACCATGCAGGTAACAAAAGACAAGCGATTTCTGGTTTTCCAGTTGTTCAACGGCAAAAACTATATGGAGCGCATTGAAAAACACGCTGAAAAATTTTCACGCCCGCTGCAGATCACAAAATTCAGGGAGGAACTGCGAAGGATCGATCTTTCATCCTTCAGCTTTGAGCAAACCAATGAGGAGTTTTACAAGAATCATTATGAAATGATGAATCTCTCGCAATTAGTCAGTTCCAAAGATTCTATTTTAAAACAGGTGAGCAAGCGTAAAACAGATTACTCCGCCTCTCAGATAAACCATTTTAGTTATTATAATTCCCTGATCAAACAAAACAACCCTAAAGACAGCACAGGTAATAAGCCCGATAGCGTAGCAATTTTTGTAGCCAGCACCAGTGAAGGCAGGCAGGCTGTAACTACTGGCGACAGCACTGTTGACAAAGCTCAGGAACCGAAAGACAAAGCAAAGACCGACAGCATAACTTACGCGGTTTTAAGCAACATCTTCCCTCCCAAATTATTAATCGATGAATCCGAACCTGTAAAAAGGCAGCCGAATACCCTAAAAGAACATAACAAAAGGCGGAGGATGAAAGAACAACGGGAGCAGCTGCAGAATGGCACTTTAGCGATGCCGGAAAGGAGAAGCCTTTCTAAAGGTTACACCATACACGGGCTAAGGGAGAAGGCAGAGGAAATTGGGCTTGATCTGGATTCCCTTATGAAAAACGACCCCAATTTTCCAACGCTGATTACCACGGATAAAGAACTTGATCATGATCTCCTGGAAAATTTCAAGCCGGGCGAGAGGTCGAAAATAGTCGAATACGCCATAAATAATGTCCGCAATATCATTAGCCGTACCGATTATACAACAAATGTACTTGGGCACAAGCAAGAACTTATTGCCCGTCATGATATTGAATGGCACCGGAAATTCACTTTGTCATTTGCATGCATCGTGCTGTTCTTAGTTGGTGCACCCCTGGGTGCACTCATCAGAAAAGGAGGATTCGGGTTTCCGGTGGTGGTTTCGGTTCTCCTGTTCGTGATCTATCATGTGATATCCATGACGGGAGAAAAATTTGCCCGTGAAGGTGTGATCGAGCCCTGGTGGGGAATGTGGATATCAGCGCTTGTGCTGCTACCACTGGGAATTTTCCTCACACTAAAAGCTACTACTGATGCTCCGTTTCTTAATTCAGAAACATATCTGCGATTATTTAAAAAAATTCGTAAACAAATTTTCAAGAGGGATTGATTATGCGCGTGTTGCAATTATGTAACAAATCGCCGTGGCCGCCGGTTGAGGGTGGATCCATAGCAATGAAGGCAATGACTGACAGCATGCTCACACAGGGGCACGTGGTTAAGGTGTTAGCTATGAGTACAAGCAAGTGTCCGGTAAAAACAGAAGACATACCCGATGACTTTAAAGAGAAAACGCGGTTTTCCACTGGCAAAGTGGACCTTAGAGTAAGACCTGTGAAAGCATTTTTTAGCCTGTTTAAACGCAACAGCTATATCGTGAAGCGCTTTGAAAGTGATGATTTCAGAAATGCGCTGAGAAATACGCTGCTGGCCCGGCAATTCGACATTATCATCCTGGAAACCCTTTATCTTACTCCTTATTTAGAGGATATCAGAGAGATGAGTAATGCTGCTGTTGTGCTGCGATCGCATAATGTGGAGCATAAAATCTGGAAAAGATATGCAGCTAATACTCGTGCCCCCTTAAAAAAGTGGTACCTGAAGAAGCTCAGCAAAGAACTGGAGCGCTATGAAAAAAATCATATCAATGATTACGACGGTATCTTACCCATCACTTCCATTGACAAGGATTTCTACGAAAACCAGGGTGCCCGGGGGCTTATTATGGCTCATCCATTCGCATTGGACACAAAGAAGCATCAGCAAAGATCAACAAACAGGGATAACAGCTGCCTGTTTCACCTGGGCTCCATGGACTGGCTTCCTAACCAGGAAGGTATTAGCTGGTTTCTGGATAAGGTGTGGCATAATGTTAAACGACAACATCCACAACTTAACTTTTGCCTGGCAGGCCGCAATATACCGCTGGAGATGATGCGCAGACGTGACCCCGGCCTGATCATTGACGGAGAGGTACCCGATGCCCATAATTATATGCAAAGTAAAAACATCATGATCGTACCGCTGTTTTCAGGCTCCGGGATTCGTATTAAAATTGTGGAAGGTATGCTGAATAAAAATGTGATCATTACCACCACTGTAGGCGCCGAAGGAATTGATTGTGAACCTGGAAAACATCTACTAATAGCCAATAATGAAACTGAATTTGAAGAAAAAATAAATTGGTGCATGGAAAATCCGTCTGAAGCCAGGCAGATAGGTGAAGCTGCTTCAACTCTGGTTTCAGAAAAATATGATATGAAGGAGAGCGCTCTGAGGCTTACGCAATACTTTCAGCAGCTGAAGAATACGCAGGACAGCTGAACTTGAAGGAAAAATCCGCATCTTATCAAAAATATTTACCTTAATTTTACAGCCAAAATCCATTTTAGCTGTGCAGTTATTAGTTGTTCTTCCCCGCATACCCTATCCGCTTGAAAAAGGAGATAAGCTTCGTGCTTTTCACCAGATCAGGATCTTGTCGCGGGATTTTGATATAGTGCTGATAGCTGCAGGAAGTAAAAAAGAGATTACTGAGGATGCATACCGGCAGCTTGAGGCTTACTGTAAAGAGACCCATTTTCTTACCCAGACCAGCTTCAGGCGCATCGTCAACACCTTGTGGTTTTTCCTGAAAGGCAAACCCCTGCAAACCGGATATTTCTATTCTGCTAAAGTCAGGAAACTGATACAGCACAAAACCCTGGCACAACAGGCAGATCATATTTATTGCCAGCTGTTCCGCAGCGCGGAAATGGTAAGAAAGCTTTCCATACCAAAAACCATCGACTATCAGGATGCTTTTTCAGCCAGCATGAAGAAACGTATGAAAGCAACTTCAGGAATAAAAAAATGGCTGCTTTCTCTGGAGTATAAACGGATCAGCCGCTATGAAAAAGAAATTTATACTGACTTTGACCAGCACACGGTAATCTCAGAAACCGATCGCCGGCTGATGGATATGTCCGATATTCATATCATCAGGAATGGTGTGGATACTGAATTTTTTAAGCCGGTGGAAAGAATATCAGAATATGATCTGATATTTTCCGGTAATATGTCCTATCTGCCCAATGTTCACACTGCTATTTACCTGGCCCGCGAAATAATGCCTATAATATGGAAAGAAAAGCCGGAGTGCAGGCTT
>JBEPXQ010000174.1:0-4812 GCA_041641835.1 Bacteroidales bacterium | reverse complement strand
TTTTCTGAAAAAAATGTGCAGACAGACAAAAATACAATAAAAAAATAAAGCTGAAGAACACACTGATTCCAGGCGTTCTTCAGCTAAACAGTCATTCAGATAAAGACTAATGAATTGAGGCTGTATCTCCTCCTATCTCCTTGCTTCTATCTTCAATCCATTCACGTGCATTCGTAAAAGCTTCTATCCATGGTGTCGTTTGGTCGCTTTTTCGATCTTCAGGATACCATGGCCACTGCCACGGCATAACCGAGCGCTCCAGGTGAGGCATCATTGCCAGGTGGCGACCGTCAGCAGATGCCAGTGCTGCTGCATCAAATGGCGATCCGTTGGGGTTGGCAGGATAAGTGCCGTGGCTGTAGCGCATCGGAATCTGATAAGCATTTTCTCCCTGTGGCAGGTTGAACTTACCCTCGCCATGCGCTACCCATATCCCGAGTTTGGTTCCGGAAAGCGATTTCAGCATAACGGTATTGTTTTCAGGAATATCTACATTTATAAATCCTGATTCAAATTTCCCGGATTCATTATGGAGATTCTTTGGATGCTGCTCATGCTCAGGATAAAGAAGCTCCAGCTCATTCATCAGCTGACATCCGTTGCACACACCAAGACTAAGCGTATCAGAACGTTTGTAGAATCCGGTGAGGGCCTGGCGGGCTTTTTCATTGTAGCGAAATGCTCCGGCCCAGCCCTTGGCCGATCCGAGTACATCAGAATTGGAGAACCCGCCAACAAACACAATCAGATTAACATCTTCCAGGGTTTCCTTTCCACTTGCCAGATCGGTCATGTGGATGTCTTTTACATCAAAACCGGCAAGAAACATTGACCAGGCCATTTCGCGATCACCGTTAACACCTTTTTCGCGGATAATGGCAGCTTTTACACCGGTAGGTTTTTTTCTGTCAGGATCGAGATATTTGTCCCTGAACAAGCCTTTGTAATTCTTCGGAAAACGGAAGCGAAGGTCTGTTTTTTTGAAGTTGTCAAATCTTTCCTTTGCCACTGCCTCACCACTCTGATCCCGGTCCATCAGGTATGATGTTTTATACCAGGTATCAAGCATTTCATCAATGGCAAATTCATAGTTGAATTCACGATGTGTAAGCCGGAGTTTTCTTTCGCTGGTGACATTTCCGATTTCCACAAAGTTTATGGCCATCTTATTAAGGAAGCGCTTTGCTTCTTTATCATTTTTTACCTGGATAAGCACAGCAGGCTTTTCTGTGAAAAGAGCATTAACAGGATCAGCAGACAGTAATTCTGATGTGGAGGCGTCAACACCGATGCCTGGCTGTGCAAAGGTCATTTCCAGCAATGCAGTAATCAGGCCTCCTGCTGACACGTCATGTCCCGCGATTATCAGGTTCTTACGGATCATTTCCTGGATTCCTTCAAAAACGCGCTTAAAATAGGATGGGTCCGTAACAGTAACTGTTGAATCGCCCAGGTGGTTAACTACCTGCGCCAGACAACTTCCTCCCAGTCCCGGCAGGTCTTTAGACAGGTCAACGTACAGGATCTCTGAACCTTCATCCGGTTTTAGGACAGGACTAACGGCTTTTTTTACATCTTCAACTTCTCCCACAGCAGTTATGATAACAGTGCCCGGTGACAATACTTCCTGTCCGTCGGGATACTTCTGTTTCATGGAAAGGGAATCCTTACCGGTTGGGATATTGATGCCAAGCTCAATAGCAAAGTTACTGGCCGCTTCCACAGCACGATATAGACGTGCATCTTCTCCCTTATTATTGGCCGGCCACATCCAGTTTGCGCTTAGTGAGACATTTTTCAGCCCACCCTGGATCGGAGCCCACACCAGGTTTGTTAGGGCTTCAGCTATAGATAAAACGGAACCGTTTTCGGGGTTAATAAGACCTGCAGCAGGAGCATGGCCGATGGCTGTGGCAATACCTTTTTCTCCTCTGTAGTCGAGGGTTGAGATTCCCAGGTTATTCAGCGGCAGTTGCAGCGGCCCTGCTGTTTGCTGCATAGCAACGCGGCCGGTAACAGAGCGGTCCACCTTGTTGGTGAGCCAGTCCTTACAAGCCACTGACTCAAGTTGCAAAACAGCTTTCAGGTATTCTGCCAGCTTGCCTTTATCATAGCTCACAGGCTTATACTTTACCGGTACCGATACATCCCGCATCACCGTTCGTGGTGGCTTGCCAAACATATCTTTAATGTCCAGCTCCATGGGATTGATGTCAGATTTTTTGTCTCTGAATATAAATTTATGATCACCGGTTACTTCACCCACCACGAACAGGGGTGCCCGCTCGCGTTCGGCGATGGACTTAAGTTTATCAATATCTTCTTTTTTTATGATCAGTCCCATTCGCTCCTGCGATTCATTCCCGATAATTTCCCTGGCTGAAAGCGTGGGGTCACCCACGGGCAGTTTTTCTATTTCGATCACACCCCCTGATTCTTCCACCAGTTCTGACAGGCTGTTGAGATGACCACCGGCACCATGGTCGTGTATTGCCACCACCGGGTTAATGTTAGTTTCTGCCATTGCCCGGATGGCATTATACACACGCTTTTGCATTTCAGGGTTGGAACGCTGAACCGCGTTCAGCTCAATGTTATTGCCATACTCTCCTGTAGCAACGGACGACACTGAGCCGCCACCCATACCTATGCGGTAATTATCACCACCCATCACTACAATCAGGTCTCCTTTTTGTGGAATATCCTTTTCGCTGTCTTCCCTTTTGGCATAGCCAATACCACCGGCAAGCATGATCACTTTGTCATAGGCCAGCATTCTGTTGTTTTCCTGATGCTCGAAAGTAAGAACAGAACCGTTGATCAGCGGTTGTCCGAATTTGTTGCCGTAATCACTGGCGCCGTTTGAGGCTTTGATAAGAATACTTTTCGGGTCGTGATACAGCCAGGGCCGTGCTTCCAGGGCCTTCTCGTGTTTCCTGTTTTTTTCGCTTCGCGGATAAGCGGTCATATAAACCGCTGTCCCTGCCAGGGGCATGGAAGCTTTCCCGCCTGCCATGCGGTCGCGGATTTCACCACCGCTGCCTGTTGCAGCTCCACTGAATGGCTCTACAGTTGTGGGAAAGTTGTGCGTTTCTGCTTTCAGGGATATAATTGTATCAATTGGCCTGGTATTGAAATAATCTGCCTTATCCTGCGTGGCAGGAGCAAATAATTCTGCTTTCGACCCATTGATAAATGCCACGTTGTCCTTATAAGCTGAAATCAGATTCTGGTGGTTTATTTTTGATGTTTTTCTGATGAGCGAAAACAGTGAAGAGTGCATTTCAAAACCATCGATAACAAACACACCATTAAATATCTTATGGCGGCAGTGCTCAGAATTAACCTGACTAAAGCCAAAAACCTCTGAGTCCGTTAATTTCCGATCCAGTTTTTTGCTTAGATCTTCCAGGTACTTTACTTCATCATTGCTAAGCGCCAGTCCTTCCTGCTCGTTGTATGCAGCGATATCATCAACCAGGATAATTTCTTCGGGCTGATGATCAATGGTGAAAATTTCCTGATCCAGGCCCTGGTAACGATTTTGAAGCATGGGATCAAAATCAGTATCCCCGGCAGCTTTAAAGAATTCTTCCATCCTGCTGATGCCGCTTATTCCAGTGTTCTGGGTTATCTCCACCGCATTGGTGCTCCATGGAGTGACCATTTCACGGCGTGGGCCGATGAAAGTTCCTTGCACCTGCTGCTCTTGCAGATGGCTGGCTCCTTTGAAAAGCCATATTAGTTTCTCAATATCCTGTGATGATAATTGGGCTTCCGATGCTACAGCTATAATGCGATCACCGTCTTTGAAGAAGTTAATCATTTGACTGGCAATAATTTATTAATAATGGGGATTGAATGCTGCAAAGATAATAAACCCTGATGATTTCAATGGCTAAAATTATCTTTTCCATGGCTCTTGCAATTCTGTGTGTCAAAAAAAAATAGCAAAAAAAAAGGCCGCCAAGTGGCGACCCTTTATGTTGAGCAAAATAGCTTATTATCGGATAATAAGTTTCTGTGTGCTTGTCATCTCGTCGTTGATCAGACGGATATAATAAACACCTTTGGCCATGTTACTCAGGTCATACTGTTTGCTGAATTTATCAGCATTAATGTATTCTCTGGTGATAATCTGACCATTTACGTTCATGATCTCAAGGTTGAAACCAGCATTTGGTCCATCAATTTCCAGGGTGAAAACACCTTGTGATGGGTTCGGATAAACGCTGATATTCATATTATCAAGCTCATCTTCTATACCGGTATCATCAAGAACATATACATCCTTAGTAGCTGTGGCTTCGCAACCGTATTGGTTGGTAACCAGCACTGAAAAGATGTTATTTCCAAAGATAACATCATTGCTGTCCACGAGGATGTCCTGGGTGGTAGCGTTTGTTGACCACAGGTAGCTGGCATAGCCTGCGCCTGCATCAAGTGTTATGGAGTGAGTGTATTTCATGGTATCCTGACCTGTGATAGTTACCGTTGGATAATCAACAAAGTTAACAACAGTGGTATCGCTGCTCATGCAACCCAAAGAATCGGTAACCATCAGGGTGTACATCTGTGAACCAAGACCAATGCCTGCTGAATCAACCATAATTGAATCAGTGGTTTCGCCTGTTGACCAGCTGTAAGCGGCAAAGCTGCCACCAAATAATACAGCGGTATCCATCGCACATACATGCATGGTGTCGGCACCAAGATCAACCATAGGCAGTGGGTTAACCATTACATGAACAGAGTCCACGTTCAGGCAACCGTTACCATCAGTAACTGTAACCATATAGGTAGTGCTGGTGG
>JBEPXQ010000173.1:4437-4816 GCA_041641835.1 Bacteroidales bacterium | reverse complement strand
AATGGGTTTTGCTTCCTGGCGGCTTATTGCCACCTGGCATCACAAAAAGTCAGCACGTGAAGGAGCCACCAAAGCGTTTATGCTCACACGTGTTACAGATATGGGCTTATATCTGGGAATTATCTTCATCATTCTCAAAACCGGGACATCCTCAATAGAAGCCTCTGCTCATGGTGAGGTTCCACTGGCGGCAGCAGGTTTTTTATTACTCGCTGTGATGGGCAAGTCAGCGCAGGTGCCTTTTCAGAGCTGGCTGTCGTCTGCCATGGCAGGTCCCACACCCGTCTCGGCATTCCTGCATTCTGCCACTATGGTAGCTGCCGGTGTTATCCTGCTTTTAAAATCGAACCCGCTTTTACCTGCTGATTTCTTACCCTGG
>JBEPXQ010000173.1:0-4427 GCA_041641835.1 Bacteroidales bacterium | reverse complement strand
AAAGCAGATGCTGGCTGCTTCCACTTCCAGTCATCTTGGTTTTATGCTACTGGCAATAGGAGCCGGTTACCCTGGCGCTGCCGCCGCCCATCTGCTGGCGCATGCCTTCATGAAAAGCAGCCTGTTCCTGGGCAGCGGGATATGGCAACAGGCTTACGGCAAAACCTCCTTTGCCGCTATTTCCAATTCAGCAAAAAAATTCACCACCTCCTATATTCTTTTTGCCATTGCAGCCATCGCCCTATCGGGGATTCCCCCACTTATCGGTTACTATTCCAAAGATGCCGTGCTGGCAGCAGGACTTAAATCAGATAGTGAATACTGGTATTTTGTCGCAGCCGCTATGGGCGCACTGCTCACGGCCTTTTACATGGGCAGAGCGTTACAACTACTACGGCAACCTGCTGACTCAACCCCAAAACAAGTTGTCGGAAAAAAAATAATGCTTGCAGGCATGGGGACTATCATCGCGATTGTTTTAGGCGGTGGCTTTATATTAAAACCTGTGGTGAAATTTATGCATCTTAAGATGCCGCATTCCACCACAGCTATCATAACCGGACTGATAGTAGCAGTGGCAGGTTTGCTCACCGGCTGGCTCGTCTTTAACAAAGCATTCAAAGGAAAATGGGCTGAGTTTATACGGGATAACTACCAGGTGGCTGGTGGCTATCATAATCTGGTGGTATTGCCGGTGATGAAACTTTCTGAAGCAGCCTTTAAACTTGAAAAAGTCATCCGTAAAATTGTTTTCATCATAGGTGATTTCTTCTATTCACTGTCGAAAACGATTTTTAAGCTGGATGAATATATCCTTCAACTGATAAAAGGTATTGGTAATTCTAACCTACGCCTTTCCCGACTATCACGTGTGTTTGATGAGTCAGGCATAGAAGAGACAGTAATTGCTCTGGCTGACTTTATCAGGGGATCTGGAAGACAGGGCCGGAAACTGCAAAGCGGCATGGTTCACCGGGAAATGATGTGGTCGATGATTGGTTTCACCTGCTTTATGATAATTATGATCTTTTTAAATCTGTAACGAAACATGGAAAACTTCCCTTTACTCACAACTGTAATATTCCTGCCCCTGTTGGGTGCTATTATTCTCATGCTGATGAAATCAGACAGTAACCGCCTGAATTTTACCATAGGGCTCATCTTCTCCGGTTTGGCCCTGCTGGCATCAGCATTTATTTGGATGCGGGGCATTCCTGGTGGTTTTAGTCAGATAGAAGAAGTTAGCTGGATACCTTCGTTAGGAGCATCCTATAAACTGGGTGTGGATGGCATCAGTTACCCCCTGGTATTGCTAACCACCATCCTGTTTTTCTTTTCTATGCTCTATTCCGTAAAGATCAAAAAGAAGGCCAGGGCATATATATCTTTAATGCTGCTGTTGGAAACCGCCTGCCTGGGTGTATTCCTGGCGCTTGATCTGCTGTTGTTTTATGTATTTTTTGAAGTAACGCTCGTGGGCATGTATTTTATCATCGCGGGCTGGGGACACGCTAAGCGAAAAAAAGCTGCGCTGATGTTCTTTATTTACACCCTGATAGGGAGTCTTTTTCTGCTCCTTGCCCTGCTGAGCATCTACCTTCATACTGATCCATTTACTTTTGATATGACCGAAATAATTGCAGCACCACCACTGAAAGGGCTGGCTGCCGCCTTGACTTTCTGGGGACTGTTTATAGCCTTTGCCATTAAAACACCATTATTTCCTTTTCACACCTGGTTACCTGCAGCACACACCGAAGCTCCGGCACCGGGTAGTGCAATTCTGGCCGGTATCCTGCTGAAGCTCGGCACCTATGGCTTTATCCGCTTTGCGCTGCAAATGACTCCGGATGCATTTCGGGAATATGCAATATATGTTATCATTTTTGCCGTTGCCTCTGCCTTATTTGGAGCTTTTGTTGCCCTGGCGCAGAAAGACATAAAGCGCATGGTAGCCTATACCAGCGTTAATCACATGGGATATCTGATACTGGGAGTGGCGGCAGCGGCTGTACTTGACGCTGAGGCACGCAGCCGTGCCCTTGACGGAGCGGTGCTTCAAATGGTCAGCCACGGTATTGTTACCGGAGCACTTTTCCTGTTGGTGGGAGCGCTTCAAAACAGGGCAAAAACACGGGATATGGGGCAGCTGAACGGGTTCCTGAAGATAACTCCGCGACTTGGTGGCTTTTTCATACTGGCAGCTTTTGCATCGCTTGGCCTGCCCGGGTTGGCGCATTTTCCTGCTGAATTTCAGATATTTCTCGGATCGTTCAGTGGTTTCCCTGTAGCAGTGGGCATTACCCTTATCGGCCTGGTGATTACCACAGCGCTTTACCTCAGGGCCATACAGAAAGTCTTCATGGGCAGCAAACCCGAAGGATTTGAAGCAACCAGAGACCTTAGCACATCTGAAATGTGGGCGCTGGCACCCTTAATTGCCCTGATCCTGTTTATAGGGATTTATCCTTCTGCCATACTTGATGTTATTCACGCCACAACACAAATGATCGGATTATGAGCCAGATGCAAAGAGACCTGTTTCATATTCTTCCTCAACTCATTGTACTGTTAAGTGCCGTGGGAGGATTGATACTGGAAATGCTCCGAAAACCTAAAGCAACACTTTGGCTGATAAGTGCTGGTATGGCGGCAGCACTTGCGGTGAGTGTTAGCAGAACAGGTATGGTAACAACGGCCTTCTCAGAAACTTTTCGCGTGGATGCCCTGAACCATTGGGCAGTGATTATCCTGGGCAGCGGCAACATTTTGTTTATGCTACTGGCGCGTTCTGAACTGAAAAAAACTCCACGGGAAGGAACGGTTTACAGCCTGCTGACATTTTCTGCTCTGGGAGCTATGCTACTGGCGGGAAGTGGCGATCTGATGTTTATCGTGCTGGGAATACTTATGGTGGGGCTGAGCGGTTTTGCCCTGGCTGCTTATCCAAAAACCAGGCATGCCACTGAGGGAGCAATGAAATACTTTATCTACGGCTCCATCACAGGTGCTGTGATGCTCTTTGGGCTAACCTATTGGGTTGGAATAAGCGGTTCCACCTTAATTGCAGATATCGCGAAAAGTGAACCTCCTTTGTGGGCAATGGCAGTGGGATTTGTGGCTTTGCTCACAGGAACTGGCTATGCGGCCTCCATCTTCCCTTTCCATTTCTGGACACCGGACACTTTGCAGGGCGCACCTGTTTCTGTGGCTGCATACCTGTCCGTAACTCCAAAGATTGGCGCTGTATTCGCCCTTGCACAGGTAGCCCGTGATTTGCCCGTGGAGCTGTTCAACTGGCAACTCATTATTGGCATCAGTGCAGCATTATCCATGACCTTTGGTAATGTTCTGGCTCTGCTGCAGAACAATGTGGTTCGCTTGCTGGCATATTCCACGGTGGCCCAGGCAGGATACTTCCTGCTTGCTGTGGTGGCTATCCCCTTTTCCACCATAGCCACCGAAGCTCTTATAGTTTTCGGACTTGCTTATTTGCTGATGAACACCGGTGCTTTTGCCATTGTGCTTTCCAGGGGTCGCAGCATCGATGAACTAAGAGGATTAGCCCGTAGCTTTCCTTTAACTGCCGTTGCACTTACCGTTTTCTTATTATCCCTTACCGGAATCCCTCCACTGGCAGGTTTTGCAGGCAAATTCCTGCTTTTTGCCTCCGCCATTGATGCCGGTTTCACCTGGCTGGCCCTTATCGCTATCATCAACAGCGTTATCTCGCTGGCCGTTTACCTTAGGATTATAGCACCGGCATTCTTTCATAAAAATGAACTACTTAAAACTTCATCTGAAAAAATTACAACTAAAGCTGTTTGGCTTTTCTGTTTGCTTGGTACAATCATAGCAGGAATATTCGTACGACTGATCATTCCATAAAAAAAAGCTTAATCTTTCGTCCGCCCGCAGCCGTTACAACGGTTATTGTAAAATGTCACTATTGCGCCACAGTCCTCACAGGTATATTTCCTCCTGCGGAAATCAAGGTACTCATCCATAAATTTTGTCTTATATTCAGGATGCTTGTGTTCCCAGCTTATCCAGCAGCTGATTACTCGCGTCAAGTTTAAGCGGATCAGTCTTTTCGCCCCAATAAAGAGTAGTATGTGGAAAAGGAATCTCAATATTTCTTTCATCAAAAGCATTCTTCAGGCGCTTGCGATATTCTCTGCCAACCGTCCATTGCTGTATAGGTTTGGTTTTTAGCCTCGCTTTTATGATAATTGCACTATCAGCAAATTTATCCAGGCCAAAAATCTCTATGGGTTCCAGTATCTTACTTTTAAACTCAGGATCATTACGCAGCTCCTCTCCCACTTCCTGCATAATGTCCATCACTGTTTGTGGGTCTTCCTTATAGGCTACGCCAATATCAAAAACCATAGCAGACCAGTCTTTGGTCATATTGGAAATGGTAG
>JBEPXQ010000172.1:0-4818 GCA_041641835.1 Bacteroidales bacterium | reverse complement strand
TCCCATGGCCTGCAGTATGCAAAATGCACTTAAGAGCTGAACGGATTGTACGCCCAGCGATAGTAGTAAAACGCTGTTGAATATTTTTGTGAACAGCGAAAAATACCTGCGGATGATGTAGCGTGCAATGAAGTATGCAGGAATAATGAGCAGGGGCAAAAACTTCAGGTATTGACTTAGGAACAACCTGAGGAATACAGCCAATATCGCTGCCAGCGCGGCAAGTGCCGCCAGCCCGGCAATCCTGTCGAGCACCACTGCCGAAATTATATGCTTTGTTTCAGCTTCATATCTGCGTTTCAGATAATATACCTTATAGCCATCCCCTCCTATCCCACCGGGAAGAAACAGGTTATAAAACATGCCCAGCAGGTAAAGCCGGATATTTTGTTTTTCAGACAGCGGTACACCCACAGCACCGAAGAAACGGTTAAGCCGCAGTGCCGCAACCAGTTTTGAAGCGGCAAACAGCAGCACTGCCACGGGCAGCCACAGCCAGTTGGCCTGTCGGTAAACAGCCAGTACTTCCTCAAAGGATATCTTAGAAAACACCAGGTAAAGCGCTGCTGCAGATATTACGATCTTCAGCAGTTGTTTAAGCCTGTTCTTCCACCTGCTTCCCATCCACATATTTTTTTCTGATCTGATATGGTTTCTTTTGCTGCGATTCGTAATACACCCTGATCAGCAGTTCGGCCATTACACCAATGGTGATCAGCTGTATGCCTGCCAGTAGCAGGATAACACCCAGTAGCAGCAACGGCTTGCCCCAGATGTCCTGTCCCAGTATTTTCAGGAACAGCAGGTAGATATTAATCGCCACGCCTATGGCCAGGATGATCACCCCACTGGTACCAAACAGGTGCATGGGTTTCTGCATATGTTTTTTGAAGAACACCATCAGGATAAGATCGCTAATGACTTTAAAGGTACGGTTGATGCCGTATTTTGACTTGCCAAAACGCCGGGCATGGTGCTTTACGCGCATTTGCCCCAGTCGTGCTCCTTCCAGGCTTGCCAGCACAGGTATAAAGCGGTGCAGCTCGCCGTAGAGCCCAAGATTTTTGGCCACCCGGCTACGGAATACCTTTAGCGTACATCCATAATCCTCCATGCGTACATTGGTGCTGCTGCGGATGATCATATTAGCAATTTTGCTGGGTATTTTTCTCAGGAACATTCCGTCCTGCCTGTGCTGCCGGATTCCTGCCACCAGGTCCAGGTCATTTTCTTTCATCATGTTGAGCATAGCGGGAATATCTGCCGGATCATTTTGCAGATCACCATCCAGGGTAATGATGTAATCGCCTCTGGCTTCGGCTATTCCAGCCGCCATGGCACTGCTCTGCCCGTAATTCTTCATCAACTCTATGAGCCTGAGCTCCGGCCCTGCCATAGCATTGATCTCCTCTATAGTTCCGTCTGTGGAGCCATCGTCAACATATATCAATTCATAGTCGTAGTCTTTCAGATCATGCCTGATCTTTTCAACCAGTGGCCTGATATTTTCCTTCTCATTATAAACAATTACAATCACCGATAGCTTTTCCATCATACAGTTATTTCACAGATCAAAAGTACAAATTAATCTGTGATCAATATCATAAAAGCACAATTCAGGGAAACAGTTGGTAAGCCGATTGCTGCATACGCGGATGATGTTTTAGCTTCGATTTCCGCTCGAAAAACCATACAGTGAGGGTGGTAACGGCAATACCAACGGCAGCACCAGCATACACATCCATATAAAAATGTTGGAGGAGATATATACGTGAAAAGCCCACCAAAACAGCCATTATCGTGAATACCCATGGACTCCATTTGCGGGGCAGCACGTAAACCAAAAATGCCGCAAATGCATATACCGTGATGGTATGTCCGGAGGGAAAGCTATGATCCACACGGTATTCAAAATCGCGCAGCAGGTGCTCGAAGGACTCCAGCCCGAAGATATGCGTGGGGCGATACATTTCAGGGAAAACTATGTATTTGAAAAAGCCGATACTGAGGCCTGTCAGCGCCAGGCTTGCGCCACCTGCCAGGGCGTAATACATTCTTACAAACAACAGCACAAGCACCAGGGCAGCAAATAGCCAGCCGCTTCCTATCCACGTAATATAACGGAATATAATATCCAGCGTTTCACCGGCCCTGGCGTTTACCAGGTAAACCATCTCACCTTTTTCCAGTAGAAAAAATGGTATGATACCAGCCAGGAGTATAAATACATTGATAATAAGAAAGTTGCGATATGGAGAATGCCTGTGGGTTTTAATCATGGGTATTTTGTATTGAATGAATACTGCTAAACAATACATTGCTCCTACATGTTCAGTTGTTTTGAAACTACTGCATAAGGTTGATGTTCACATAATCCTGCTGGCAGAAGCAACAAAACTTATCTGCTATAAAACATTATGGATAGATGAAGAACAATAAAGGGAAAATTTTGCTGTTAATTTATTAACAACAAACGAAAATTACGCAATAGCTTTGTATATTCGCAGTTTTGAACATCCCCCGTATGGGATAAAATTATAATTTTATGACACAGGCATTACAGGAATTTATAAATAGAATAGAGCTGTTCAAAGGACTGGACACGCAGGAAAAGCAAATGGTGATCGACCATATGCAGGAACGGGAATACAAGAAAGGTGAAACGCTGTTTGAACAAAATACCCAGAGGGAATACATTTACCTGATCTTTGACGGTGAAGTGGAGCTGATAAAGATAGCCTCCCAAGGTAAGGAGCAACGGCTGACCATGTTCAGCAGGCTTGACTTTCTGGGCGAAGGCTCACTAAGTGACGATGCTCCGCACTCCACCACAGCACGAGCTATGCAAGACAGTAAGGTGTTCACCATCCACCGGGAATTCTTCAAGGAAAACGGTGCCATATCCCTTAAGATTTTCTCCAATGTAACAAGGGTGATTTCCCGCCGTATGCGGCATTCCAACGAGAGGGCCATGCACGTGGTAGCTCAATATGAATCAGGACGCACACGCACCGAGCATGATCTGCTTGGCTACCGCGAAGTACCGGATGAGTATTACTACGGCATCCAAACCCTGCGAGCGATGGAGAATTTCAACATAACAGGTGTTACCCTGAACTTTTTCCCTGACCTGATAGAGGGCCTGGCTGTGGTGAAGATGGCCGCCGCCCAAACCAATTATGATCTTGGGCTCCTCACCCCTTCCCTGCGCGACGCCATTATGAGGGCGTGTAATGAGCTTCGCAATGGAAAATATCATAACCATTTTACTGTGGACATGATACAGGGAGGAGCAGGCACGTCCACTAACATGAATGCCAATGAGGTGATTGCCAACCGGGCTCTGCAGATACTGGGTTATGAAAAAGGAGAATATGAGCATTGCCATCCCAATAACCATGTGAACCTTTCGCAATCTACCAACGACGCCTATCCTACTGCCATTAAACTGGCGCTGTATAACAGTAATAAAAAGCTGGTTCAGGTGCTGGAAAAAATCATCGAAACCTTCCATTATAAAGGTAAGGAGTTCGGACACATTATTAAGATGGGCCGCACCCAGCTGCAGGATGCAGTACCAATGACACTGGGGCAGACATTTGAGGCTTTTGCCGACACCCTGCAGGAAGAAATTGCCAGGCTCAAGCAGAATGCCGAGCTGTTCCTGGAGGTGAACATGGGAGCAACCGCCATAGGCACCGGGATCAATTCTGATCCTGAGTATGCCGAAAAGGTGATTAAAGACCTTAGAGATATTACCGGCCTGGATGTAAATAATGCTGAAAACCTGGTGGAAGCCACCTCGGATACCGGCGATTTCGTGATGTATTCTTCAGCATTAAAACGCCTGGCTGTTAAACTCTCGAAAATATCAAACGACCTGCGCCTGCTGTCATCAGGACCGCGCACAGGCCTTAATGAAATTAACCTGCCACCAATGCAACCGGGCTCTTCCATAATGCCCGGAAAGGTGAACCCGGTTATCCCGGAAGTAGTCAACCAAATTGCTTTTAAGGTTATTGGTAATGATCTTACGGTGACTATGGCAGCAGAAGCCGGACAACTGGAGCTAAATGTGATGGAACCGGTGATCGTGCAAAGTATATTCGAGAGTATCGAGATGCTCAAAAATGGGATGAACACCTTGAACCATCGCTGTATTAAAGGAATCACAGCTAATGAGAAACACTGCCGCGAGCAAGTGCACAATTCTATAGGACTGGTGACGGCGCTAAACCCACTGCTTGGTTATGAAATGTCAACAAAAGTTGCCAAGCAGGCGCTTAAAGAAAACCGCAGCGTGTATGATCTTGTCCTGGAAAAGAAACTATTATCCAAAGAAGAGCTGGATAATGTGTTGCAACCTGAAAATATGATCAAACCAAGAAAGCTCCGAAAGGAGTAACACCTGAATAATAGATAATAAAAAAGCGCAGAGACTCCAACTGCGCTTTTTTTTATCCCTTAGAGATAATATAATTGTCTGACTAAATCCTGAGTCTTTTTTTTATGGAAACAACCTGGCAAAAGTATAATAATCATGCTGTGATTAAAGCATCAGGCAGGAAACGGTGAGGATGGTTCAGGGAAAGGTAGGGAATTAGGAATTAGGAATTAGGAATTAGGAATTAGGAATTGGGAATTAGGAATTAGGAATTAGGAATTAGGAATTAAGAATTAGGAATTAAGAATTAGGAATTAAGAATTAGGAATTAAGAATTAGGAATTAAGAATTAGGAATTAAGAATTAAGAATTAGGAATTAAGAATTAGGAATTAAGAATTAGGTGAGGGTTGTTTATATTTCCAGAAAGTATTA
>JBEPXQ010000171.1:0-4838 GCA_041641835.1 Bacteroidales bacterium | reverse complement strand
CTTGCTGCATGGTCAGGTAAGCCGTGGGGCAAAATGTATCCGAACTGGATACATAAAACTACAACGTGAACAATTGTTATTGGTAGCAAAGCCCGCGATAATTGTAGCAAAGGAAAGGAGAAACTTTTCAGGTAAGCTGTAACTGCAATCAGGATGATGAAATACTGAAGCTCAAGAACGGCCTTAAACAGGGCTTCAGACTGGTTAATTGCTGCCGGAATAAAAACAAAATACGACAGTACAATAATTCCATAAAGAATCAGTATCCAAGAGTAAGGCAAGCGGATGCTTTTGCTTTTTTTCAGAATAAGATAAAGAATAAGCAGCAAACCTGCCACAGCTGTGGAGAAAAACCTGGGCGCAAATACTGCATCAGCCAGGGTAACTGGAAATACACCTGGCAAAACCGGGATGCTGTTGGTATATTTTGCCGTACTGAGGTAGATCAGTAGCAAAAAAGCGGAAAGAATCCAGGGGTATTTGCTTGTTTCAGCCATAATTCAATCAGGAAAGATACAAAATTTACGGCTAAACCTGCAAAGCAGGCTTTAAGATACTACCACAGCTTAACCACTTTCCGTCCTTTGCTTTCACCATTTAGCATGTCATCAATTGCTGCAGGTAATTCGTCTAGTGGGATCGTTTCAATACCGGCATCAAGGTTTTGCGGGCGGTAATCACCGGCCATCTTATGGAGCAGCATGGATTTCCGGATCATTGGCAGCTCGGAAGAGCCTATTCCCTGTAGCCTGATCCCGCGCAGGATAAAAGGATACACCCATACATCGAATTTCTCGCCGGCTATATTTCCACAGGTAGTGACTATGCCATTATAGTCAGTACTTTTCAGTGCATACGAAAGAACATCGCCACCAACATTATCTGAAACTGCTTTCCAGCGGGTTTTCAGCATGGGCTTATCCTTGCCGGCTGAAGCTTCTTCATGGCTGAGTATATTCTTTACTCCGATGGACTCCACCATATCGCGGCTTTTTTCAGATCCGGCTATGCCGGTAACATCATATCCAAGCTTTATCAGGATTTTGGCAGCCAGCGATCCAACACCCCCCGAAGTTCCTGATACCAGTACTTTTCCTTCATCAGCGTTTATATTTGAAGTAATTTCATAAACTGATGCAGCAGCTGTAATCCCAGCTGTTCCGTACATCATGCTTTCCTTAAGGCTTAGTCCTTCAGGTAGTGGTAAAACCCACTGAGCCGGCACCCGGATATATTGGCCAAAGCCACCATCAGTGTTCATACCAAGGTCTTTACCCGTTACGATAACCTGATCGCCCTTTTCAAAATCATTTGTTTTGCATGATTCAACCACTCCGGCTGCATCTATACCCGGGGTAAAAGGATATTCTTTAGTTACACCCTTATTGCCACTTGCAGAAAGGGCATCCTTATAATTGAGGGATGAATACTCCACTTTGATCAATACATCACCTTTTGGAAGGTCAGTGGTGTTTCGCTCAATGATATTTTTAATATACCTGCCTTTTGTTTCTTCAATACGCAGCGCGCGAAATTTTATAGAGTCCATAGAAAAACGGTTTTTGTGAGTTATTAAGCTTAACAGACAAAAACCGTTTACGTTTTTCGTTTCAGCAAAAGCAGATCAGAAACCTCCGGGGCCCATCATGTCCCGGCTCTGTTTCTGGCGTTTTTCATATTTCGTGCAGTTGAGTTCCACGGTAACTCCTTTGGGTCGTTCAAAGTTACCTTTGGATAATTTAACTGTGGGGCTGTCATAAAGGCTTGTCATGTAAAGAGCCCAGATTGGGAGTCCTGTGTTTGCCCCCTGCCCGTATCTTGTGCTGCGGAAATGAATGCTTCGGTCTTCGCCTCCTACCCATACACCGGTTACCAGGTCAGGGGTTAAGCCCATGAACCAACCATCAGAGTTATTATCGGTTGTACCGGTTTTGCCGGCAATGGGATGTGTGAAATTATAGCGGAACCTTAATCTTCTTCCTGTTCCATGATCCACTACACCCTGCATCAATCCTAACATAAGGTAGGCTGCTTTGGCGCTCATGGCTTCATTTTGTTCCGGGATAAAGGTTTCAATCACATTTCCGTTTTTATCTTCAATCCTGGTGATAAACATAGGTTTTATGTGCATGCCCTTGTTGGCAAAAGTAGCCATGGCTCCAACCATTTCATAAACGCTCAGATCAGGCGTGCCCAGGGCAATAGCAGGAACAGGCTCAATGGAAGAACTAACACCCATTTTTCTGGCCAGGTTGATCACACCTTGTGGCGACATGCGCTTCATCAAATAAGCTGAAATATAATTAACCGAATTGGCCAGTGCCCATTTCAATGTCACCATTTCACTTTCACGCTTATCATCCGAGTTTTTTGGTGTCCAGGTAGATCCGTCAGGTAGTTCGAAGGTTACAGGGACATTGGGCACTTTCATGCAGGGGTGATAATTAAGCTCCTGCATTGCCAGTGCATACACAAATGGCTTAAAGGTAGAACCTACCTGCCTTCTGCCTGAAGTAACCTGATCGTATTTGAAATGCTCATAATTGGGTCCGCCTACGTAAGCTTTTACGTATCCGGTATGCGGGTCAACGGACATTAATCCGGCGCGCAGGAAATGCTTGTAATAGCGGATGGAATCCAGGGGCGACATCACTGTATCAATATCACCATCGTAACTGAAAACCGTCATTTCAACAGGCTTATTAAATATAGCCCGAATGCTGTCTTCTGGTAATCCCCGTTGTTTGAGCCAGTAGTATCTATCAGATCGCTTCATGGCCCTGGTCATAATATTATCAATGGTTTCCTGGTTGATTCCGGCAAATGGGGCATTTTTCCTGTTTTGCTGCTTTTTGAAGAATAAAGGCTGGAGGTCTTCACTCAAATGTTTAACAACAGCTTGTTCAGCTTTCTGCTGCATTTCGGAATCAATAGTTGTATAAATTTTCAGGCCATCTTTATAAAGATCATACGGCTCACCATCGGGTTTCTTATGATTCTTGCACCAGTCATGAAGTTGTAACCTCAGGTATTCTCTGAAATATGTAGCCAAACCTTTATTGTGATCCGTCATCTTGTATTTCGACATGTCAAGTGCTGTCTGTCTTAGCGAGTCGTAGGTATTCTCAGCTAAGAAGTCGTATTTTTCCATCTGGCTAAGCACTACTTCCCTTCGGTGTTTTGCGCGTTCCGGGTTTCTTACCGGGCTGTAATATGTTGGCGCCCGCAGCATTCCTACCAACATGGCTGACTCTTCAGGATTCAGCTCATGAGGTTTCTTGTCGAAATATGTTTTAGATGCAGATTTTATCCCAAACGAATTTCCACCGAAAGGCACGGTATTCAGGTACATGGCAATGATCTCATTCTTGCTGTAATTGTGCTCAAGCCTTGCTGCCACTACCCATTCCTTAAGTTTGGTGGTAATAAATTCAACAGTTGACATGTCTTTTCCTCGTGGGAACAGGTTTTTTGCCAGCTGCTGAGTAATGGTACTGGCACCGCGCTGGTCGCCGCGAATGGTTGATACTACTCCTGCAATGGTTCCCTTAAGGTCCACCCCGGAGTGTTTTCTGAAGCGGATATCTTCTGTTGCTATCAGGGCGTGGATAAGATTTTCAGGCAGTGCCCGGTACGGCACATTCGAGCGGTTTTCGATATAATATTTCCCCAGCAGCACATCATCCGAGCTATATACTTCTGATGCCAGGTTGCTTTTGGGATTTTCAAGTTCTTCAAATGAAGGCATAAATCCCAGCCAGCCACGGGAAATCATAAAAAAGATCAGGATCACCGCAAAAAGTCCTGCAAAGTAAATCACCCACAAAGTGCGGATGGTCTTTTTAAAGGAGGGTTTCTCCTTTTTTTTGTCTCCTGATTGCTTATTGTTCTTTTCTTTAGTCATGATAATAAATTATGACGAAGGCTGATTTTTTTTGATGCGCAAGCCAATTTCATCAATTCCCTGTAACGTGTCTTTTCTCATGGCCTGTATAAACTCAATCCTGTAATTTCCTTTCAGGGGTAAATTTACACCTTTCTTAAAAAGGAACAGGTTGTCACGGTAAAACCCTCTTCCTTTTCCAAGCCATTTACCGGAAGGAGCAGCCAGGATAAGTTCGAGTGTATCGCGGCTGGTGGTCTGGTCAGGATAAATAGTATTCATAAAAAGATAAAGATTACGAAACTCGTAATCGGTTGTATTTCTCAGGTTGATCAGAAAATTAAATGTAGCTGTGGTGTCTTCAATGGAGAAATTGAAACCTTTGGTTGCATCTTCAGTCCATTTCTGCTCACTGATCGTATTGCTTTTGGCATAAAAATAATCATCACCACAACCGTATAGCAATATGAGGGGAAGAACAAGAAATCCCACTATTTTATTTAATCTGCTGTTCATTTATTATCGTTGTTTCTGCGGGTTTTTCCCCGTCTGTTTTTCTGACGGTTACCACCGTTGAAGTTACTTTTGTTTTTATTACGATTACCTCTTCCCTTGTTCCCTTTGTTGGTTTTACTTTTCTCTTTCTTGTCAAATCGTTTCAGGTCATCCTGGCCAACAACATTTGAAAAGCTTTCGTTGATTTCAACTTCTTTGGGCTTGACAAATTCCTCCAGGGAATCAGGTTTATCTCCTTTTTTGTTTAACGCGATCAATTTCTTAACATTGTCCAGTGGCACTGGAATCATAACGGAGTAATTGCCTTCATAGCAGAACCACATGGTTTCCTTAAAGATGTCAGTTTTCTGATGAATTGCTTTTCCTTTATTGGTTTCAATGGTGGTATTTACTGAGGGGAATTTTTTCAGGGCATCTACATAAACGTCATATTCGTAAT
>JBEPXQ010000170.1:0-4850 GCA_041641835.1 Bacteroidales bacterium | reverse complement strand
AATGGAAACATAGGTCTTACCGGCAGCCACCATATCGGAGGTAACCAGTATGACCTGCTTCTTCTTTCCCTGGGTTGTGAACTGCAGGTTGGTTCTTATGGCACGGAAAGATTCTGCAATGGAGGATTTGGGCGATTCTGCCACCACGATCTTGGATTCTTTTTCGCTGTGAATGATGTGCCCCAGGATGGGGAAGTCGGTGATGTTTTCCACATCTTTTTTCTCCAGTACCTTATCGTTAAAGAAATCCTTTGCCAGTATGTAGATTACCGGGATAATCAGACCGATTACAAGGGCGATCAGGTAATTCAGGTTTTTGTTGGGCGAAACATAAGATGCCATGGCCAGTCGTGCTTTATCCACGATCTCATTGTCGGGCAGATTGGAAGCCCTGGTGATCTGCGCCTCTGAACGCTTTTCCATTAAAAAGGTATAGATGGCATCATTGAGTTGATACTTGCGCTGTATGTTCACCAGTTGGCTTTGCATTCCCGGCAACTGGTTCATCCTTGCCTGCAGTGCGTTGATGCGCTGGTTGATGTCGTTGATGGCAATCTGAGAGGTTTTTAAGATGTTGTTGATGTTTTCGATCAATGCATTCTTGGTATCGCGTATCTTTTGGGAAAGACTTTGCACCAGCGGACTTTTTTCTGTGGAGCTTAAAAGCAGTTCTGCCCTTTCAGCGTACAGGCGGGTAAGTTCTGAAACCAGGGTGTTCATGGTTGCATCGTCTATACCAAGCGATGAAGGCACCACGATATCATCTACATTGTCTTTATTCTGAAGATAATCCCTCAGGTTCTCATAATACTTGTTCTTAACGCTGAGCTCGGCTTTCTGATCCTGCAGCTCTTTCATGGATTCAAAAACCTGCGTTGATTGTGCACCTATATCCATCACTTCGTTACGCTGCTTGTACTGCTCAAGGGTTTGCTCGGTGCGCCGCAGTGAGTCGGTGATACCTTCCAGCTCTGAGTTGATAAATTCGATGGTACGTGTGGCAATGGTGTTTTTCTTCTCAAGGCTGCGCTCCAGGTATTCATCGGTAAACTGGTTGAGAAAATCCACCATCTTTCGCGGACTGCTGCCCTTGATGGAAACCTGTACGATGGAAGCTTCACGGTTAATGGGTTCTATCTTGAAAGAACGAAAACGTCCTACCAGGCTTTGCAGGGCATTGAACTCAAACAAAAGGCTTTGGTTCAGGTAATCCTCGGCCACAAACTCACGGGTGAGGTAAACATTGAACTTGAAATATTTTTCATTTATGCCCTGGCCAATGCTGTACACCTTATCGAAGTTCAGCTCCGGGATCACATCACCTGTATATTCGTTTTTACTGAAATCATACAGGGGAATTCGTTCTCCGCTGGCACGAATGCGAAAGCGGTTGTTTTCAAGAAAAGTAATCTGGAACTTTAACCCGGCCGGCTGTGGCTGATTGGTATCCATCACCACCTCGAAGGGTGCCGATTTATAAAGTTCCTTGACAATAAAGTCTTTTTCAACAAAATAAGAAACATCAAAATCAAGGCTTTTAATGGTACGCTGGGTCAGGGAATAACTTTGCATGATCCCGATCTCGTTCTCCAGCTTCAGTTGTGTATTGCTTCCAAAGCCAAGCATGGCCTGTGGGTCCATCCTTGATTTATCATCCTTGATCAGTACCTTGGTCGATACCTGGTAAACAGGCACAGTATATTTATTGAACAAAAAGGCAATGATCAAAGCAATGAAGATGGTAATGATGAACAAATACCAGTGATGGTATATCTTAAAGAACAATGCCTTATAATCAATACTGTCTGTGCTTTGATAAAACTGTGGGTTATCTGTATTCATATTAGTTGCTGAAAAAGTTGATTAACAATAATGTGGTTGAAATGGTTGTAAAAATCAAACTGTAGGGAAACTCTGCAAAAGTAAACTGTTTGCCCGGCAGCGGTTCAATATAAATAATATCGTTGGGCATCAGGTACAGGTAATTCGACTCTAAGAACTGCCTGTCGGTCAGATCCAGTTTTGTTACCATGGAGCCGTCTTTTGTTTTACGGATAAGCATTACCTCATCACGGTTGGCAAAATCTGTCATATCCCCTGCCATTGAAAGGGCCTCAAAAATGTTAAGTTCATCCTGGTAGATCTTGTATTCTCCCGGGGCCATCACTTCACCTAAAATGGTCACATAGAAGTTCACCATTTTCACAATCACCACTGATTCCTTGATGTATTCATCCAATTCGTCCTGCAGCTTGTTTTTGATCTCCTCCACGGTTTTGTTCTTAACATCTACCTGGCCAATGAGCGGGAAATCTACAAAACCATCGCTGTTGACCGTATATGAATTAAGATAAATGCCTGCATCGCTGCTCATGGCACTTCCCTGGCGGTTGTCGCCGGCATTGAATAAATCGCTGGTGCGCTGGTCTATGCTGATAATTTTGATGTAAAGGTTATCTCCGGGCTGAACTTTGTAAACAAACTGTTCGCTATTCACATATTGTTCCTGTTGCTGGGCCTGCTGTTTTACCTGCAGGTACTTGATCTTTTTCTGTGACACGCAGGAGGATAGCAGCACGGCTGCTGCGAATAACAGAACTACAGATCTGGTAATGACTTGTATGTTTTTCATTTAATCTCAGTAATTTATAGTATAAAATAATAGGTACAAAAGTAAGTAAAATATGTAATGAAAATCAGCCTTACGAACAATGCCAAGGCACTACAGTTAAGATGCGGGATATTTATCCCCATCTTAGAATTTACGGGTATACTTGCTTTTATCATCTTCTGTGTTTAAATAATTCCACAATTTAAACTCACAATTTTCTACAGAAGCAATAAACAAGCCAAAAGCTGCTGCTATGTATATTTAAAGTACAAGAGAACTGACAACAATCTCTTTCTCTTCAGCTTCAGGCTTTTTTCTAACTTTGCAAAAAATTCAGAAAATAAATTATATGGCAAACAAAATCATGGATCCCATCGGCAGACTTATGGGATTAAGATATAAATCACATCCCTGGCATGGGGTAGACATTGGCAATGAAGCACCTGAAGTACTTACCTGTTTTATAGAAATGGTAACCACCGACACAGTGAAATACGAAGTGGATAAAGAAACAGGATACCTGCGCATTGACCGTCCGCAAAAATATTCAAACACAGTTCCGGCACCTTATGGATTTATTCCCCAAACCTATAGTGGAAAGCAGGTTGCTGCATATTGTGCTGATAAAACAGGTAAGAAGGGAATTAAAGGTGATGGGGACCCTATTGATATCGTGGTCCTAACTGAAAAAGAAATTGTTCATGGTGATATTCTTGTAAGGGCACGTCCCATTGGCGGCTTTAGGATGATAGACGGAAATCAGTCGGATGATAAAATAGTTGCTGTTTTAAACAATGATGCGGTCTACGGAAAATACGATGATATTGCCAGTTTGCCGGAACTAATCACCGACAGATTAAAGCATTATTTCCTTACTTATAAAGACCTTCCGGGCAAGCAAAGCGATGTGGAAATTACACATATGTTCGGACTGGATGAAGCACATGAGATCATCAGGCGCAGCATGGAAGATTATTTCCATAAATTCGATACACTTGATTCTGCATTAAAGACTGTATAAGCGGTATATTAATTGCTGGAACATTTTGGCTGCTTAAGGTATATATAAGAGAAGGCTCATTCTTTACAATTAATTAATGTATTGCCGGGTCTGCTCAAAATTGCATTATAAATTAAAAACATACTTTTGTAGCCGTTTTTCTCAGAAAAAAGATTTCAATAAATATGATAAAAAACCTTGTAATAGTGGAGTCACCTGCCAAAGCGCGTACTATTGAACGCTTTCTCGGCAAGGACTACAATGTAACATCCAGCATGGGGCATGTAATGGATCTTTCAAGAAAAGACCTCAGTGTTGACATCGAAAATGGATTTGAGCCCAAATATGAAATCACTCCCGATAAAAAGAAGGTCGTCAGTGAACTCAAAAAGTCGGCAAAAGCTGCTGAAACAGTATGGCTCGCAACTGATGAGGACCGTGAGGGAGAAGCTATATCCTGGCATCTTTTGAATGCCCTTTCACTTGACGAATCAAAGACACAGCGTATCGTTTTCCATGAAATAACCAAAACAGCCATTGAGGATGCCATCAGCAATCCCCGCCGAATTGATAAGAACCTTGTCAATGCTCAACAGGCAAGACGGGTACTCGACCGGCTGGTAGGTTATGAGCTTTCACCCCTGCTTTGGCGAAAAGTAAAGCCCGGATTATCTGCGGGGCGCGTGCAATCAGTGGCAGTGCGCCTTATCGTGGAAAGGGAGGAAGAGATCAGGAAATTTAAATCCGTTTCTTCCTACAGGATAACAGCACAATTTCATCTCGAAAACAACAATGGCAAAGCAGTTATAAATGCTGAGCTACCCAAGCGTTTCCCGGAGCGCGAGAAGGCAGAGGAATTTCTTAAAACCTGTTTAAATGCAGAATTTCTCATTGACAAGGTAGAAAAGAAACCCGCAAAAAAATCTCCTGCACCGCCATTTACCACGTCCACACTACAACAGGAGGCAAGTCGTAAACTGGGATTCTCAGTAGCCAACACCATGCGTCTTGCGCAAAACCTGTACGAAAGCGGAAATATCACTTATATGAGAACCGACTCGGTAAATCTCAGTAAGCTGGCGCTGGCACAGGCAAAAGAAGAGATAGAATCCACCTTTGGCAAGGAATACGTGAAAACACGGCAATTCAGTACACGCACCAAAGGAGCACAGGAAGCTCACGAAGCCATCAGGCCCACCTTTATCAAGAACAAAACCGCCGGCAGCAGCGATGCTGAAA
>JBEPXQ010000169.1:0-4863 GCA_041641835.1 Bacteroidales bacterium | reverse complement strand
CGTTTCCACCCATATTATAAAGGCCATAATCGTTAGGCCAGTATGCATATACAGGTGCTGTAACTTCAGCTGCATCATTCAAATCGCCTGCCTGGCCCATGTAGTCACCTCGCCCACGGCGGAAGTTGGCAACAAAGTCACCATAGCTTTCTTTGGCATTGGTACGGGTAACATGTCCATTCCATGGATAGATTCTTCTTTCCACAACACGCTCATAAATGGTATTACCAATAAGGCCGAGCGCGGCAAATTCCCATTCAGCTTCGGTAGGCAAACGGTATTCCGGTAAAAGAATTCCGTCTTCCAGCCTGACTATACGATCACCGGAGCTGTTTGGATCAAGGTTTTGCAGGTAATCTCTCACCACACCAAGATCATATTGTCCGGCAAGGTATGCATCGGTATCAAAATGGTCCATGTTGTTCTGGTTGGGCGTCATTTCAAGCAGCCCCATATCCACCAGTATCATCTCGTTAACCCTGTCGGTACGCCATGCTGAGTAGTTACTTGCCTGCAGCCAGTTTACTCCAACTACAGGATAATCTCTATAGGCAGGATGCCTCAGGTAATACTGTACATATTTTTCACGTGCTGACAGTTCTTCTCTCCAGATATTGGTATCGGGCAATGCTTTTTCATAGATCATCGGATAACGGGCTCCGAATACACGCTTAAGCCAGTAAAGGTATTCAAGGTAATCGAAGTTTCTTACTTCGGTTTGGTCCATGTAAAAAGATGATACGGTAACGGTATTGGGCATATTATCCCAGTCATACATAACATCTTGTTCAGTACGCCCCATGACAAAACGGCCTCCTTCAATAAGGACAAGCCCGGGACCAGTGATTTGCTCATAAAAGGGAGCTTTTTCAAAACCGCCGTTCTCCGGTGTGTTATACTCCCAGCCTGTTGTTGGTGAGTATTCACCTCCGCATGATGCAAAGAAGACTACCACACCGAGTAGGACCAAGCTTTTAAGAAATCTGCTATATTTCATAATTCAGCTTTTGTGTTTCTGTATTTAATAACTAAAATGAAGGACATTCTATTGCACGCAACCGTCTTTTATTGGGTGGGCAATTGAATTTAAAGCCCACGGAAACCTCATGAGCACCGCCTGAAGCCATCGACAGATCGGATACTGTGAGGTCAAAGCTATATCCAAATTTAAATGTTTTATATTCAAAACCAGCTAATACTATCAGTGCATCAGAACCTTCCACAAATTGGCGGTACCACAATCCAAAAATCATTGGTTTCATATTAAGGTACATACCATAATTTATCTGATGGAACTGACCCTGCTGCTGATACATAATATTAGGTGATAATACAGGATCACCAGGACGGTGCTTCCTGTGCCCGGGGCCGGCCAGGTTTATGTTAAAACCAGCATGCCCGGTAAATTTTATGGGTAATTCACTATAGTTCCTGAAGCCTTCATCGGGTTGAGTGAGGTGGTGGGCTGCAAAGCCTACATATAATTTTTCGGTATAACCAAGAATTCCTGCAGAAAAATCTGCCCCTGACGCCTCGTACTCACCGCCTGGTTCACTGGTTTGGTTCACAAATCCCCATTTGGGATCAATCTGATCACCAAAGGTGAGCTTACTCCAGTCAACCGACTTCTGAAAGTAACTGGCCTGTAAACCGGCATTAATATTAAAAGTTCTGGATACCTTCAGTCGTACGGCATACATAAAACTAAAGTTTGAGGATGTAAGTACACCTTCTCCTGAACGGTCGGTGGTTGCCAGCAAGCCGATCCCGCCGGCAATGTCTTCAAAATACTGATCATATCCTGCATTATAAGTAACATACGCCCCTGAAATGGCAGGCCACTGATTACGGTAGTTAATGGATAGCCGGGGGCAAATATTACTTCCTGCAAATGCCGGATTCAGATACAAGGGATTGGCATAAAACTGCGAAAAATGCGGATCTTGTGCCTGCAGCCCTCTCCCTGACATCAGGATAATCAGTATTGATATAAGGAATAAAAATTTCTTCAGCATGTTAATTACCCATGATTTTTCAATCTTCAAAAATACAAAATATTATGTATATTCAGTCATTCTTTAAAAAAATATCTTTATGTACTACATGCAATTTTAGCAATTCCTTTGTTATACTTCAGCTTCATAAAAAAGTTACACTTGTGCAAAACTTTCACTCTGCGCTTATTTTTATTTGATTTCCTGCAATAAATATGTATTAAATCATGTTAATATTGCATAGTTAATTTTGAGTAAATCCTGGCCAATGAGAGTAACACATTCTTTTTTAAAGCAAACAGGCTTATTATTTCTGGTAATTTTTTTCCATTCTATATTACCACCGGCCTCTGCCCAAAATAATTCGCAAACCCAGATCCAGTGGGAGCCGGTTAAACATATTGTTTTGCCCGGAGATTCTTTACCTTCTGCCATTCTTCATTTTGATAGAGCTAACACTGATTTTAGTAACAACTTTCTGCCTTCTTACGAGGAGATTATTCCCATGCCATCAGGTGATTTTACTATGGATGTGAAGATAACAGATGCAGAATTCATCAGCTTGCCCATTGACTCTTTGGCTAATGTGGCGGATATAGACAAAATCAGCAGTGAACTTCAGGTAAAGACCAGCAGGCAAATAATGCGCAAACAGGCTTTCGGGCTGCTACAGCTTCAGCCTTACAAAAAAACGGCTTCAGGTGATATTTTATTACTTAAGTCCTTTACCCTGGACGTTTCTTTCCATCTAAAACAGATAAAAGACACCAAAGGGCAACATCAGTATGCTGCAAATTCAGTATTGGCCACAGGCAACTGGCATAAGCTGAAGATAACACACAACGGGATATTCAAACTATCCTATAATGATCTGGCTTCTTATGGCCTCCCGGTTTCATCACTTGATCCGGCAAAAATCCAGATATTCGGAAATGGCGGAAAACAGCTGCCTTACAGCAACAGTGACCCTAACCCTGATGACCTGATTGAAAATGCGATATTTGTTGCAGATGGAAATGACGGCAGTTTTGACCCGGGTGATTATATACTCTTTTACGGGCAGGGCCCGCATTTATGGGAATACAACTATAAATTAAAGCGCTTCACATACGAACAGCATGAATATGATAATGCAGCATATTATTTTCTTACCTACGGAAAATCACAGGGTAAGAGAATTCAGCAGCTTACCAAACCCACTCAGCCTGCTAATGTTTTTACTTCAACATACAACAGCTACAGAGTTGATGAAACTGACAGCCTTAACCTGATTAAATCAGGTCGCAGGTGGTTCGGTGATAAGTATGATATCATTACTGATTATAATTACAACTTCAGCTTTTCTGATCTTGACCAAAGCCAGGCTGTGCTTTTCAGAATTTCTGTTGCCGCCCGGCACACTTCTCCAACCCAATTCCGTTTTAACATCAATGGAAACATCAGAAACATACTGGTTGATAAAATTTCAGGCAGTTATCAAAATGCTTATGCAACCTCTTCAAAAGACACTTTCTCACTGAATATCAACAGCAATACTATTAATGTAAATGCTGTTTACCAGCAACCATCTTCAGCGGCAACAGGCTGGATGGATTTTATTGAAATTAATGCCCGGGAGCATTTAAGTTTTACTGGTTCCCAGCTCTCATTCAGGGATGTTAATGTAACAGGCCCGGGAAATATCGCAGAGTATTCCATCAGCAATGCCAGTTCAGGAATTAAGGTATGGGATGTAAATGATATAAATAACCCGATGGCTGTAAACACTCAGCTAAATGGTAATACGCTTGGCTTTAAAGCTACTGCAGACACCATCAGGAATTTTGTTGCACATAAAAATTCTTATTACACACCTGTGTATGCCGGAACCGTAGCAAACCAAAACCTCCATGCGCTGGCTCAACCTGACATGGTTATAGTAACCCATCCAAAGCTGGCTACACAAGCTGAAGAAATTGCAGAGCTGCACCGCACCCTTGACAACATGACAATTCATGTGCTTGAACCAGGACTTATCTATAATGAGTTTTCATCAGGTCAGCAGGATATAACAGCCATCCGGAATTTCATGCGCATGTTTTACGACAGGGCAACCACACCAGATGAAATGCCCCGATACCTTCTTTTAATGGGTGATGGAAATTACGATCCGAAAAACAGAAATAATTACGATAAGGCCACCATATTAACCTTTCAGTCTTATACATCGCTCAACCCGGGCAGCAGTTATGTGTCTGATGATTATTACGGATTATTTGATCCGGGTGAAGGAGTAAACGCTGCAGGTGCTCTGGACATCGGGATTGGAAGAATTCCCGTGGGCACTGTTACGGAAGCTGATAATGCAGTTACTAAAATCAGGCGTTATCTGAGGCTTGACACAGTGGCAATAAATGATGACCTAACTGATAATCCCGCGCTGGTAGCTCCATTGGCCGACTGGAAAAACGAGATATGTATTATTGCTGATGATGAAGATAACAGCCATCACATGGAAAATGCGGATGATTTGGCTACTATCATTAATAAAAAATATCCATCATATGTGGTGGATAAAATATATTTTGATGCCTACCAGCAAGTAACTACCCCTGGTGGGCAACGGTACCCGGAGGTTAACAAGGCCATCAATGAAAATATGCGTACAGGGTCTCTTATCATGAATTATGTGGGCCATGGAGGTGAGGCCGGCTGGTCGCATGAGGAAGTATTGCGCATCAGCGATATCAACTCATGGACCAACAAATATAATCTTCCTGTATTCCTTACAGCTACTTGTGAATTTTCACGGTTTGATGATCCTGAAAGGGTTTCTGCCGGGGAGTTGGTATTCCTGAACCCCGATGGTGGAGCTATCACCATGTTCACC
>JBEPXQ010000168.1:0-4875 GCA_041641835.1 Bacteroidales bacterium | reverse complement strand
TCTAGCGCAAGTCTTTTCGACTTGTGCTTAAAAGAATAGCTGACGGTTTGGATACTTTTATAAATTCCATCCGGATGTTTATTAAGTCGTTGTTCAAATGTATTTTATACTGCTGATGAAAAAAGCACAAGTGGAAAACACTTGCGCTATTGGTGGGTCGTTTATTGTGACGATGTAAGGAGCACAGGTGAAAAACACTTGCTTCATGCTCTCCTGTATAGTGGGTTCCATCGTTGTGTCTTTTAAGGTTTATTCAGTATTTAATATTTTATGAAATAACGAGAAAAAACCCGTTCAGGAAGTTTTTCCCAAACGGGTAAATATGTATAATTAAATGTCCAGGTAATAACTGTCAAATTGTGCGTACTCATCTTTTTCAATCAATCCGCTGTTATCCACATCCCATATCTGAAATACACCGGTAGCGAGCTCTTCTTCATTGAGATATTCGCTGGCATCCGCGTCCCAGTTCAGGTAGTAATCGGTGTCGCCCAGTACGTTACTGTATTCTTCATACTCTATAAAGCCGTCACCGTCAACATCAATTCCTTCGTAATCATCAAATATATAATTTCCGTAATAATGGTCATATCCCATTATCCATTCTTCTTCGGAAAGTAATTCATCATCATCCTGGTCCCACATGTAATAGGTTCCGTAGTAAAAATCTTCATCATCAAGGTAATCATCATCTTCACGGTCCCAGTCATCGTAATAATTTGCTGTAAATACGGCTTCAAATTCCTGTTGGGATATAAATCCGTCGTTGTCGGTATCAAAATCCTGGAACGTGAGGTTTTCTTCCCTGTCACAAGCCATTGATAGCAGCAAAATTAAGGGTAAAGTAAGTATTCTTTTTAGCATGGTTCTGTTATAAGTTTTCATATTTTTTTTATTTGTAGGTTTTTATTCAAATTAACATGAATGAAAAGGCTACCTGAAAATAATTGTCCTTCCTTCACTTTTGTTCGTAAAAATTGCCCGGTTTCAGTTTGTGGCATTCTGCTTTCACTAATAAGGTTTCAGTCAGGATTTACACAATTTCAAATCTTCAGGCAGTCACTTTCAATCATTGCTTCGTGGTTTTGAGGTTTAAATATCGAGGTAGTAAGCTTCAAATGCATTGTACTCATCTATTTCAATAAAATTGCTGTTATCGTAATCCCAGTTATTGAATACCGCACGTGCCAGTTCATATTCATTGAGGTATGAGTCATTATCCACATCCCAGGTAACATAATAATCCGTGTCATATAAGGCATCATAATACTCCTGATACTCAATAAATCCGTCACCGTCTACATCCACCGCTACAAAATCATCCATTAAATAATCACCATAATAGTAATCGTAACCATAATTCCATTCTTCCTCGGTTAACAACGCATCATTGTCAACATCCCAGATGTTGTATGTTACGGTATAAAAATCTTCATCATCTAAATGTGCATCATCAACCACATTCCAGTCATCCACGTAGCTTTCCGTAAACTGATCTACAAACTCTGACCGACTGATTAGTTCGTTATTGTTGGTGTCCCAGTCAGAAAAAGTAAGTTCATCTGCCGGCATCCCGGCACCTCTGAAGAGTATTACTGCTATTGATACTGAAAAAAATAATTTAAGTGTTTTCATCATCAATTGTTTTTAATGTTCAAAATCAGATTTGTTCTCTCTTTATTTTTTTCACCAAGTTCGTGCCAGAAAAACTAAACTTTCAAATACCATGCATTATATATAGTACAATAAACATCACCTGTTTTTCCCGCCCTGTTTTTACACTGTTTTATATGAAAGAATTTCTACATGTGTTGTGATTTCTCCACATCATATTCAATTCACTTCCGCTACTGCTCAGGTTATTTGCCTCTCATGCTCAGGAGGATGTAAAAATTACGTTTATATGATGAAAACAGGTTGGAAATTTGCACTTACTACATAATAAACCAAAGCAAAAGAAAATGACTTTTTTTGAAATTTTAATAACTGCATTGGGAGCCATTGCCATTGGTTCCATATTTTATTATGTATTTAAAGCAACCGGACCTTTTGGAAATATCTGGAGCTTCCTGCTTATTCTTATTCTTGTAGGACTGGCAGCGGAAGCGTGGATTGAACCTGTAGGGCCTGTTTTCCAGGATGTGGCATGGGTTTCTACCACCTTTGTCATTATTTTATTTGCCCTCCTTATAGGAGCAGCTACCCCACCGGCATATAAAAAACACCACGTGGAAGGCCCTGCTACGGGTGCGCCGATGACAAAAGAGGAGAAGAAAACCGCTACTGCCATCAGCAGCTTTTTCTGGCTGTTCTTTATCTTGCTATTAGTTGCAGTGGTATGGGGGGCAACCCTAACGTAACAATTAGTATGAATATTTAATTTTCTAACTTATAAATGCTACAAATTCTTGAACATTCCAGCGGACCTTTAATTGCTTTCAGGGTGTTGGAAAAATCATATCAGAATGATATCTCTTATATAAACCGTTTGATTGTTAAAACCGCACAGGAGCAAGACTATATTCATCTTTATATCGAGATTGATGAAATAAAGAACCTTGAAACGATACTGATCTGGAAAGAATTATACAATGAAATTGAACACCCTGCAAAATTAAAAAAAGCAGCTGTGGTTACCCGTAATGGTTTAAATAAAATGCTGTCTGATTCGATGGGAAAACTGAATAATTGTGAAATAAAGTATTATTCTGAGAGAAAATCATTATCAGCCTTAAAGTGGCTTATGTCTAACGGAAAATGATAAAATATGGAAAAATTAAAGTTTAACTTAAAAAGTACCTTACTATCTCTAATCGTTATAGTCATATCGTTCATGAGCTGTAACCGGCAGGAAAATCTAACATTCCAGGATTTTGATAAAAATGACGATACCAAAATAGACCTTATGGAATTTCAGCAGGTATTTACTGCTAATTATTATGATGACTGGAACCTCCAGGACGATTTATACCTGGATGATGAGGATTTTTTAACCGGCACTTACCAGGCTTTTGATGTGGATGATGACGAACAACTTACCGAACAGGAATGGATGGAAGGCTTGCGATACTCTTACGGGCATCATGTAGTTACTGATTTCGATGACCTGGATGCAGATGCGGATGATTTTATCAGCTATGATGAGTATGAGGAAGCCCTGATTAACACAAGTTATTATGCTTCCTGGGATATCGATAATGACAATCACCTGAGTGAAAAAGAGCTGGCGGCCGGGATTTTTTACGTGTGGGATATTAACCAGAGTGATTTTATTGAGCCGGATGAATATGAAAAATTTGATTATTATTACCTGGATATTTAGATACTCCACCCTGTCGCAAGTCTCCACCCTGGCGCAAGTCTTTTCGATTTGTGCCTTAAATCTGTTCCCCTGTAACCAAAACCTGGCGCAAGTCTTTTTGACTTGTGCCGAAAGAAGCGGAGACCTTGTATAATTTTATAAATCATACGCGGACGTTTATTACCATCGCCAACCACTGGCTTTTATTGTGCCGGTGAGGTTAGCACAAGTGAAAAACACTTGCGCTATTGGGGTGTAGGCGTAAATTTGCCTAAATCGGTTCAATAAAAGCCGGTCCTGAGGCGGTGATGGTGTCCGCACCCGTAGCATCACCCGGCATTTCCTTTACGGCAAAATCGGGGTTGGGCGTGCGGTAGATGTCTTCACGGTCAGGTGTTGGGTTTTCCGGTACATTGTCCCCTGTTGCCTCTGCCCACTCTGCCAATGCTGTGCGGAGGACGGTTAATTCATCAGCGAAAGCACTGTCTTTTGCAAGGTTGTAAAACTGGTAAGGATCATCTTTTACATTGTACAGTTCCTCTTCAGGCCGAGGACTCTTGAAGATATCTTCCTGTTCCGGGGTGGTAAGTCCCTCTTCCCAGGCATTCCACAGTTCAACACCAGCGGGAAATTCCGGTGCTGATTCCCGGCTCATGCTCATTTTTTCAGGATACGCATTCTTGATGTACAAATAATCTCCATGGCGTACCATACGTTCATGGCTCTGGAACACATGCCAGTTATGTTCGGCAAAAGCCACATTACGGACCTGTGTGTTGGGATCTTCAAGTAAAGGATTGAAGCTTACACCTTGTATAGTTGGTGCATCAGCAGCTCCCGCCAGCTCCAAAACTGTGGCTGCCACATCAATAGCAGAGACCAGGGCATCAGTTTTGCCAGGTTTTATGGCACCGGGCTTCCACACGATAAAAGGGGTTTTAATGCCACTGTCGTAAAGCCGGGTTTTTGAACGGGGAAAGGGGCGGCCATTGTCACTCATAAAAATAACATATGTGTTATCTGAAATACCTTGTTCCTTTAACTCTTTTATGATCTCACCCATGTAATGATCTGCACGGCTCACTTCATGATAGTATCCAGTGAGATCTTCACGCGTTTTGGGTCCGTCAAAAAGGAAGGGAGGAACCCAGACTTCTTCAGGGGCAAAAACAGGAGCCGTGGAGTCAATATTCCAGGGACGATGTGCATCCACCGAGGCAAACCAAAAGAAAAAGGGTTTGTCTTTGGGTCGCTGTCGCATCAGGGCAATCCAGTCTTCCTGCAATCCCGGACCTTTTCCGGATGAAATGGTATCGAAGGCCCGGCTTACGGCCGGCCCCATATGATTTTTACCCGACAATACAGTATAATAGCCTGCATCCTGTAAAAGGTCAGGGAAAAATACCTGGCTTTCCGGCATATGGGTGTGAAGCTCCGGCGCTCCGGTGTTATGGGGATAACGCCCGGTAATGATGCTGCTGCGGCTGGGGCTGCAACTGCTGGTAGTCAGATAGGCCTCAGTAAATAGCAATCCTTCAGCGGCCAGTGTATCGAGGTAAGGGGTATACGCGGCT
>JBEPXQ010000167.1:0-4896 GCA_041641835.1 Bacteroidales bacterium | reverse complement strand
GCAAAACATCCACGGGCAGGCAGGCTTTAAATTGCTGAACAATGAATCCGTTGAGATAAGTAAAAACGGGGCTGCCATAGGTTTGCTGGGTGTGGAAAACTGGGGCCTCCCTCCCTTTCCGCAACACGGTGATATCGAAACAGCCATGAAGGAAGTGAAAAATCTGCCGTTTCATGTGCTGCTGTCACACGATCCCACTCACTGGGATGAGCAGATCAAAGGAAAGACCGGGATTGGCCTCACCCTTTCCGGACACACGCACGGATTCCAGTTTGGTATTAATACGAACAGATTTAAATGGAGCCCGGTGAAATATAAATATCCCAAATGGATCGGGCATTACGTACACAAAAATCAGCACCTGTATGTTTCAGGCGGTGCCGGCTATATCGGGTTTCCAGGCAGGATAGGTATTCCCCCGGAGATCACGCTGATAACATTGCGCAAAGAATAATTACAATTCGCGAAAAGCGTCTTTATTTTCAGAAAAATAAAGACGGGTGGCTGTTTTTTTCAGCTCCCGTTCCACTATGAGCCAGGCTGTAATCAGCAGGTGATTCTCCTGCTCTTCCTTTTGAAGGTAATCATACAATAACTCAGCACTAAGGTCGATGCGATACAGCAGCTGCCGCATAAATTCCGGTGATGACTGCATATCGTTCAATACCGGCATCAGCTCAGCGGCTAATTCAGCTACACCTGTATATTCAATGCTTTCTTTCTGCAGCACAGGTTCCGGCGCAAAATCTTTTCTAATCTGTTTGCACAGCTCACGCATCACCTTCTCTTTGTCGGTAAATTTTTTGAGCTGTTCCTCGCTCCTGCGCACTAAATCGTTTTTCATAATCATGAGGGTTCGGTTCCTGAAACAATATCGCCCGGATTTAGTTCGGCAAATGTGCCTGCTTAAATTTTCCTTGCAAAAGGATTTGTTAAGTGGTTTCTCTTGCTTGAAATGGTTACCAAGCTTCAACTTTGAGCTGATACCATTTTCCTGAAAACTTGCAAGCTGTGCAAACATAGCAAGATGCTTCTTGTTTCCTTTTTAATGGGCATTTTACCACTTGCTTCTGATAAAAGAATCAAACTATAAAACCTAACACTATGAGCGAATTAATTAACAACTCTCAATTCAGAAAAAAACGGCTGAAGGAACTTATCCTAAAGTTGCATGAAGGGGAATCACCGGAAAAGGTACGGCAGGAACTAACAGAATCGTTGAAAACCATCCCCTATGGCGAGGTTGTAGAAGTGGAACAGGAACTGATAGAAGAAGGTCTGCCAGAATCAGAAGTGCTTAAGCTTTGTGATATTCATGGATCGGTGCTGGAAGGAAATGTGGATCTGAGCGCTGCCAAAGATATACCCGAAGGTCATCCGGTGGATGTTTTCAAGAAGGAGAACCAGGAGTTGAAGAAAACCGCTGAAAAAGCATCAGAGCTATTGCAGGCGCTGGATGATATCAGCGAAGATGAGTTCAAGGATCACCTATTGAAGCTACAGGGCAGATTTAACGAGCTGATGGATGTGGATAAGCATTACCAGCGGAAGGAATACCTGGTTTTTCCTTATCTGGAGAGAAAAGGCATTACCGGACCTCCAAAAGTAATGTGGGGAAAGCATGATGAAATACGGGAACAACTCAAAGGTTGTCTTGAAATCCTGAAAACTCCGGACCTGAAAAAGCAGGACCTGATTGATTCCCTGGAACTGGTGTTTTACCCGGCGCTGAAAGCCCTGACGGATATGGTACAGAAGGAGGAGGAAATCCTGTTTCCGATGAGCATGGACGAACTTACCACCGAAGACTGGTGGGAAATCCACACCCAGACACTTGAATTTGGCTATGCACTTTACGACCCGCAGGTTGACTGGCAACCGGAAGAGTTTAAGGACAAGGTGGCTGAGGCCGGTATTGCGCATGGCGATAGTGTGCAATTGCCCTCGGGCAGCTTCACAGCAAAAGAAATTATGGCTATACTCAATAATGTGCCGGTGGATATGACTTTTGTGGATAAGCACGACAAGGTGAAATATTTTACCCAGGGCCGGGAGCGCGTTTTTCCCAGAAGCCGGTCCATCATCAACCGTGATGTGCGGCTTTGCCATCCCCCGGGAAGCACTCACATCGTAGAGAAGATCCTGGAGGATTTCAAATCAGGAAAAGCCACTCACGCTCCTTTCTGGATACAAATGGGAGGTAAATTTATTCTGATCGAATATTTCGCTTTGCATGATGACAATGGTGAGTATATGGGCACACTGGAGGTTTCGCAGGACCTGACCAAAAACAGGGCGCTGGAAGGAGAAAAGCGAATATTGTCATACACTGATCATGAGGAGGGAGAATAACAGCTATGGAAAAACTTATCATTACGCCTAAAACTAAAATTTATGATCTGCTGCAGGCATATCCTGATCTGGAGGATGTGCTGATCAGTGAGGCACCGCCATTTAAAAAACTGAAGAATCCGGTGCTGCGCAAAACCATAACAAAAGTTACAAACCTTAACCAGGCTGCTACCATTGGAGGGCTGGAGGTTGAAAAGCTGGTGAACAGGCTGAGAAGCGCCGCAGGACAAAAAACCACGGATGACATAGGTGCAGAAAGCAGCAGCTACCAAACTTCCAGGCCGGACTGGTTCAGCCAGGACAGAGTGGCAGCCACTATCGATATCAGGGATATGCTGCATGCTGGCGAACAGCCTGTGCACGAAGTGCTGGCTGCCATAAAAAAGCTTGATGAGCAGGAAATCCTGAAAGTAATAGCGCCTTTTATCCCTGCTCCCCTGTTGGATAAATCGCTGAGTATGGGCTACAGGCACTGGCTTCATAAGGTCGGCGATGAGGAATATCAGGTATTCTTTATCCGTTAGAATTTCTTTGCCAAGCTGATGCCATCACAGGTATCTTCCCTGCGGTGAAGTGCGGCAGGGCGAAGGCGGTTAGCTTGTGCTGCCACGGCTGCATGGGGTTTGTGCTGTGGCAACAGCGACCACAGGAAGCTCGTTGTCCACAGCATACAAACCCGCAGCCGTGGCAGTGCAACTAATAGCCGAAGACCGTTAAGCCGCCCAAAAAAAATAACAGGTGAATATGCTGAATTACTGGAAGTCGTAGAAGAAGCCAAATTCGGCGTAATAAGCCCAGGGAGGACCTGTACTGAAATCTTTATTTACCTTGCCCACGTATTGGAAAACGCCGGCTTCCAGCTCCATTCCCACATGCCCGGAATAGTTGTATTTGAAACCGAGCGACAGGTTACCGGCCATGTTCACCCGGTTGAACTCGTGATTATATAACAGCTTGTAGTTTTCGTTTACACGGCCACTCAGGTAGGTGACTGTTTCAAAATCCTGGGTTTTAAACTCTGGCATAATGCCCACTGATATGTAACCCTTGATGTGTTGGGAATACAGGTAATTATAATTGAATCGCAGGGGGATCATAAGATGTAACAGCCGCCAGTCAACCCTATCGGGCAGGTGGTCATCATTGGGATCCACCTCATCATTATAATTGTAATCAAGGTGGAGCTTGCGCTGGGAAAACAGCACATCTGCCCTGAGGTTGATGTTATACTTAATAAAATATTCGCCTGAAGCTCCTGTGTGATAAGCAAATCCGGGTTTAAAGGAATAACGGTTATCCGGCCCTTTATATTCCATTTTGTAATCGAAGAAAAGCACACCAAATTTCACTCCTGCACCATACAGCATTGTTTGGGCGTAACCATAACTACTTCGCCTGTAGCGTCTTTTGCGCCATGGCTGGGCATCTGCAAACTCAGGCAGAATAAACAGCAGTAGTAGTCCTATGATAATGCCTTTAAGCTTCATTACAATTCAAAGATAATATGAAAAGATGACAATCCTATAAAAGAATAGTTTTCTTTTCTGCTTCAGAATAATTTTAACTGATTTTTTGCATAAAAGTTACGATATATCAGCAGGAAAAACATCCTGGCTTTCTTGCTGTATGCTTCGCCAGATAAGGCGATTAACATTTTTTAACAGCCGTGATCCTTCAGAGTTTATAATTTTGCTGTAAAAATAAGGCGGATATGACAGAACAAGTTGATATAAAAGCATTAAATGAAAAGATAGAGAAAGAGAGCTCCTTTGTTGACCTGCTGAACATGGAGCTGCGTAAATCAATTATTGGTCAAAAGCATATGCTGGAGAGCCTGCTGATAGGTTTGCTATCCGATGGGCATATATTGCTGGAAGGCCTGCCCGGGCTGGCCAAGACCCTAACCATCAAATCGCTGGCGCATGCTATAGAGGCTAAATTCAGTCGCATACAGTTCACTCCCGACCTGTTGCCTGCCGACCTTACCGGCACCATGATCTATAGCCAGAAAAAGGAAGCCTTTGATGTGAAAAAAGGGCCCATCTTCGCCAATTTCATTTTGGCTGACGAGATTAACCGCGCCCCGGCTAAGGTGCAGAGTGCGTTGCTGGAGGCCATGCAGGAGCGGCAGGTTACCATAGGCGAAAACACCTTTAAGCTGGAAGAACCGTTTTTAGTACTGGCTACGCAGAACCCCATTGAGCAGGAAGGCACCTATCCCCTGCCTGAAGCTCAGGTGGATCGTTTTATGCTGAAGGTGGTGATTGGTTACCCGGAAAAAGAAGAAGAGAAACAGATACTGCGTCAGAATATCACCAATAAGATAATACAGGTGAATAAGGTGTTGGACCCTGAGCAGATAATCCGCGCCAGGCAAATAGTGCGTGAAGTTTACGTAGATGAAAAGATAGAAAATTATATCACCGATATTGTATTTGCCACACGCTACCCGCAAGATTATAACCTGGCAAAATTCAGCACTATGATCAGCTTTGGTGCTTCACCGCGCGCAAGTATTAACCTGGCCCTTGCAGCCAAAGCCTA
>JBEPXQ010000166.1:0-4924 GCA_041641835.1 Bacteroidales bacterium | reverse complement strand
TGTTCTGAAAGCAAACACAGTAAATGCTTTCTATTGTTATGTGGACTTTTATTACTCAAAGAAAAAATCTGGCAAAACAGCTACAGATCGCAAAATGCAAACTCACCTACACTCCCTGGAACAAATGAATGACTGAAACCAGGATAAATAACAGCGTTTTATTGCCCTTGCAGCAGAAAACCTTTAACTTAGCATCTCACTTAAACCACTTAATCATGAAAAGCATTAAAGTTACCTTCAGGGCTTTCAAGGCTACCGGTTCAGGTTATTATAAAAATGACGATGACGATCTGCCTACTAATGCTTTATTTGAAGATGTGGATAACCTGCACACAGTATTCGTGGAATTCTATCAAATTACAACCGGGATTTAAATACATTCTTTACAAAATGGTTAATTTTGCCGTGGAAAATTATTCAGATGAGAAAGATAAAACCATATACCGGATTAATACTGATATTGTTGCTCACTGCATGCCAGAAGCAACCGGAGGCCTATTTCAGTTTTAATCCAAAGAGCCCTATACCCGGAACCGAAGTCGAATTTAAGAACCTTTCACAATCCGCGGAGGCATTTTACTGGGATTTTGGTGATGGTTACGTATCATATGAAGAGAATCCGGTACATATGTATGAAGCAGGCGGAACATATGAAGTTATACTAACGGCCTATTCAAAGGATAAGAAAAAGAGTCATCAGTACATTCAAGCCATTGTAGTAGATTACTCTACTGACCTGGAGGTAACAATACTGCTGAAATCAAACTCCGAACCTGTAGAAGCCTGCGAGGTGGATATTTATGCAAGTGAGTCGGACTGGACGAGCGCCACGAACGCGATAAGGACTGGCAAAACTGATGCAGAGGGAAAAATCATGTATAGGCGGCTGGACACCATTCCTGTGTATATCAATGCTTATAAAGTATTGTCTTCATCCTACCTTTGTAATTGGTACACCAAATATAAGCTTGATCCAATAAGCCCGGATCAGCTTAATAAGGAAATAATATATGTGGAACAGTATTAACGGAAACCGTTTACTGATAATCCATTATGGATTATTAACCGGTGTAATCATCATTAAGATACTTGGCTACTGTTTCCAGCAACACCTTTAACCTGATTGGCTTCGTAATAAGATCATCACAACCTGCCTGCAGTACCTTTCCCTTTTCATTTGACATTACATAAGCTGTTTGAGCTATGATCGGTAATGTACTGCGGAAGTTTTTTATCTGCCTGGTAGCCTCATATCCATCCAGTTCAGGCAGCCTTATATCCATAAGCACCAAATCAATATCCGGATTCTCCAGCGCAAGCTTCACTGCTTCCTTACCATTTTTCGCCCATAGCATTTTTGCATTAGTCTTTCTCAAAGCTGAAGAAATAAACAAATGATTTGCTTCCACATCTTCTACAATCAGGATCAGCTTTTTACTCCAGTTGAATTTTTTACTCCAGGTTACTGATGATTTGGATAATTCTTCCACGTGTCCCCCTTTTTTTCTGCGGCCTAAAAGTACAAAAAAAAATACCATTTTACAAGTCTAAACACACATAGTTATGAACGCTTAAACTTTCATTGGCTATGATTCTTGTAGCATGCAAAAAAAAAGGCGGAACAAAACCTGCTCCGCCTTTTACCTGAAAAAGATTTAATTATTCTTCATTTTTCTTGTCATCAGCATCTTTTTTCCTTTTGTCCTCATCGGTTGGAGGTGGTGCATCCTCTGCAGGATTGGCAATGGTATTTCTCATATCAGTATCGGCCTGTATGTTGCGATATTTCTGATAATCCATTATTCCAAGGTTTCCTGAACGGAAAGCTTCGGAGATGGCCTTAGGTACTTCTGCCTCAGCTTCAATCACTTTGGCACGAGCTTCCTGTGCCTTGGCTTTCATTTCCTGTTCTAAAGCAACAGCCATTGCTCTTCTCTCCTCTGCTTTGGCCTGTGCAATATTCTTATCAGCATAAGCCTGATCCATTTGCAGCTGAGCTCCGATGTTCTTTCCTACGTCCACGTCAGCGATATCAATGGACAGGATTTCAAAGGCAGTACCAGAATCAAGACCTTTTTCCAGCACAACCCTGGAAATTGAATCGGGATTTTCAAGCACCGCTTTGTGGCTTTGAGCTGAACCAATGGAAGAAACAACACCTTCACCCACACGGGCAAGTACTGTTTCCTCACCGGCACCACCTACAAGCTGTTTAATATTAGCGCGTACTGTTACCCTTGCTTTGGCAATGAGCTGAATACCGTCTTTTGCAATAGCGGAAACCGGAGGTGTGTTAATAACCTTCGGATTAACTGACATCTGTACTGCTTCAAACACATCACGCCCGGCCAGGTCGATGGCAGCAGCAGTTTGAAAGTCAAGACCCATGTTGGCCTTTTCTGCCGAGATAAGCGCATTTACTACTGACTTTACGCGCCCACCGGCAAGGTAATGTGCTTCCAGCTGATCTCTGGAAAGATTCAATCCGGCCTTGGTTGAGTTGATCATGGCCGTTACAATTACTCCCGGAGGCACTTTACGCCAACGCATCAGGATCAGCTGCAACAGCGAGATCCTTACATTGGAAACCAGTGCCGAGAACCAGAGCCCTACCGGGATAAAGTAAAAGATGAGCCACAGAAAAAATATCGCGGCTACACCAATGGCAATCCATATTCCTATTCCTACTTCCATAAGCTAAATTTTTAATTGGGATTATTGGGTTTTACATATATTTTATTTCCTTCTACTTTGGTCACCACTATCTTCTCTTTAGGATTAACCATCCCTGCAGTTGACTGCACCTCGTAAAACTGGCCTTTGATCCTTGCTTTTCCTCCGGGAGAAAGCCGGGAAACTGCCACACCCGTATCTCCTTTTATCACACTATTTTCTTCAAAGATATTAGTTTTTCCTGTAATAGTATATTCCAGGCCGGCTTTTTTCCAGGTTTTCGACCTGAAAGCCAGGATAAGACTCAGCAGTGAAACCACTACTGTTCCTCCAACAGTCCAATGACCCGCGGTGTTACCATACATATCGTACGACATATAAATAGCAAATACCATCAATCCAAAACCTGCAATACCGGCTACTGTTGTTCCTGGTATTACCAGCAATTCCAACAATAACAAAAGGATACCCACCAGTATCAAAACAACAATTAAAGTCCAGCTCATTTTTTATTTTTATTTCTTATAATATTTCATTGCCTCGGGCATAAATTCCTTCATGGCTTCAATTCTGTTTTCATCAGTAGGGTGAGTTGACAGAAACTGAGGCACCTTTGCCCCGCCCTTATGGGCCTTCATACGTTGCCAGAATTCAATAGCCTGCTGTGGATGGTAGCCTGCTTTTGCCATAAACACCATTCCCATTTTATCAGCTTCATATTCATGTTTTCTTGAATATGCCAACGTACCTAAGGTAGAACCAGCCCCGTAAAGCGCCATAAACAGGTCGCGGGTTTGTTCCGGCTTTTCTTTCATTGCCACTGATAAGGAAATTCCACCCAGCGCAATGGCCAGTTGCTGGCTCATACGCTCGTTACCGTGCTTAGCTACAGCGTGAGCTATCTCGTGCCCCATTACAGTTGCCAGGCCCGATTCGTTTTTAGTGATGGGCAGTATGCCCGTATAAAATGCTATTTTCCCGCCGGGCATGCACCAGGCATTCACAGCATCATTTTTTAGAACATTATATTCCCACTCGAAATTTTTAACGCGATCATACTCGTTTTTGTTTTTCAGGAATTCAGCCACTGAATTGGTAATGTTGTTTCCAACTTTTCTTACAAGTTGCACCTCCGAGCTCCTTTCAGGTAACACAGTGTTTTCTTCCAGTACCTGATTGTAGCTTGTAAGCGACATCTCCATCATCATACTGCTGGGGAGCAGCTTTAATTGCTTTCGCCCGGTAATAGGAACTTTAGAACAGGAAGTTACGGTAAAAATAACGGTAAGTACAAGTAAAATCTTTTTCATGATTTTTGAGTTTAATGGCATTAGCCGATTATTAGATTATTTAATTGACACAGTAAGTGATTTGCGTTTCATGCTTTCATAAGGTGGTTTAAGATCATCCATTGAGCCGGTTTTTACTGAACATTTTCCTTTGAAATGTACAATATAGGCACATTGTTCAGCCTGCTCCGGGCTATGATCACATGTCTCCACCAGGGTTTTGATCACAAAATCAAAAGTGTTGAAGTCATCATTATGAAGGATCAGTTGACGCTCCTCACTTTTTAAGTCAACATCTTCGGGCGAAACTTGTTGTTTTTCTTTAACCATAAACTTTCCGTTAACCGAACAAATTTAATCAAAAAACCGAAGCTACAATAAATTAATCCAAATTTAACCGCTCAATTGCCTTAAGTTTTTCCACTACAGCTACAGCCTGAACAGCTTCCTTCACGTCATGCACCCTTAATATGGATGCGCCGCGTTCCAGGGCCAGCACATGGATGGCTGTGGTGCCGTTTAGTGCATTAGCGGGCTTGGTTTTCAGCAAACGGTTAACCATCGACTTACGCGAAACACCAACCAGCACCGGTAGCTCAAATATGCTGAAGTACTCCAGCTCTGCCAACAGCTGAAAATTGTGATCCAGCGTTTTACCAAAACCAAACCCCGGATCAAGTATAATATCATGCACGCCTAGAAGTTTTAGTGCTTCAAACTGCCGGGCGAAAAATTCACCCACCTCTTTCACCACATTATCATACTGCGGGTCTTTCTGCATGTTTTCCGGAGTACTTTGCATATGCATCATGATATAAGGCACTTTCAGCTCACTGATGGTTTTAAACATCATATCATCAAAAGTACCTCCTGATATATCATTAATGATATCCGCACCCTTTTCCACAGCTTCGCGTGCAACGGAAGCACGGAATGTGTCGATGGAAATAACAATATCAGGA
>JBEPXQ010000165.1:0-4936 GCA_041641835.1 Bacteroidales bacterium | reverse complement strand
AAGTGATTTGCAAGTCTATAAACCGGTTTGTGGCTAAAATAAGATAAAGGTTTGCGGGAGTAAAATCAGAATTCGCGGAAATTGACTGGCAAATTAGGAAAAATTTTGGTGTAGATCATTGCGTGTTGCCCTGTTGCCAGCTGCCAACTTTTAGTTCCTAATTCTGACATGTCACTGCTATCAGTCTGGATTTTAGCGCAATTCAAGTTTCCCCAAATAGGCGTAGGTTTCCATGCTTAGCAATTTGGTTGCTTTCATGCCGGTCATTTTAGCAGCTTCATCCACCAGGTCATAATCCACGAACAGCCAGGGGAATTTACCCGAGATGATGCCATCATATTCCATTTCGTAGGTGATTTCACCAATATATTTCTCATTCAGGTTCAGCCAGGCGCCGCCTTCATCATCCAGGAAGAGGTAAATAAGGTCGGTAGAGTCAAAAAGAATCTGACCGCCGGGATTCAGCAGTGTTTTCAGGTGCCGCAGGAATTTCGGCAGGTATTGAATTTCGCCTGCAAATCCCATCCCGTTCATCATCAGTAAAATGGTATCAAACTTTTCATTGGCAAGTTTCAAGATATCCTGAATTCTGGCATCTTTAAGTCCCTGCCGCTTCATGGCTTCCACGCAACCCGGTGAACTGTCTATAGCCGTTACCTCCAGGCCTTGTTCAGCCAGGTAGAGCGCGTGGCAACCGGCACCGGCACCCACGTCCAGTACTTTACCCCTGGCCAGCTTCAGTGCTTCCTGCTCAACTTCAGGCATATCATCAAAGGAGCGAAACATATAATCCACCGGGATTACATCATCTTCAACATCCGGGCTGATCACATTGATATCTTTACCTCTCACACCATTCAGGTAATCCAGTAGAGCCAAGCCCACCGGGTCATTTCTCTTCTTCATGTCGCAAATTTTCTCCACAGCGTTTACAATATTTCGCATCATCATCATGTATGCTGTACATGCAGTTCCTGCATGTGCGGCTGTTGGTCTTCGGAGCCTCCTGGCTTTGCCTGGCCATCTCCACGCTTATTATCCCTGTGGGTACAGCTATTATCGCGTAACCCATGATCATTATAATGGATGCCAGGAACTGGCCTGTAACAGTTTGGGGGGCAATATCCCCATATCCTACTGTTGTTAAGGTGACTATTGCCCAGTAGATGCTTTTCGGGATAGACGTGAACCCATTATCCACGCCTTCTATCAGGTACATCATAGAACCCAGGATAATCACCAGGGTGAGGACAGCTCCCAGGAATACAAAAATCTTGAAGCGCGAGGCACGTAAACTCACAGCAAGGATATTGGATGCACCCACCAGCCGCATTAGCTTCAGTATCCTGAATACTCGCAATAGACGCAGGGCGCGGATTACCAGAAGGAACTGTGCTCCCGCGAACACAAGGCTAAGGTAGGTGGGGATAATTGAAAGAAAGTCGATTATACCGTAGAAGCTAAACAGGTAAGCGGCCTTTCGCCGGGCGATGGCTATTCTTGTAAAGTACTCGGCAGTAAACAAGATAGTTACAGTCCACTCGATGTATCGAAGTATAGTGCCGTAATCCCGGCTGATACTTCTTACACTGTCGAGCATCACTATAATGACACTGAAAAGAATAAGGATCAGAAGAATAACATCGAAAGCTTTCCCGGCGGGCGTATCCGCTTCATTTATAATGATATCCAGCTTCTTCCGCGGTGTTTTTGTGTTTCCGGAATCCATATTTACAAAGATAGAAAGTTTTTATATCTTCGGGCCAGATTTATGGACTTAGCACAACCGGCCATAGAACTCTGGGGGTTAAGAATTAATGAGCCCGTAACCGTCCTTACCGATCTGCTGGTTTCGGCGGTGTGCCTGTATGCTTTTATCAAACTGCTGAGAATTTACCGCGCGAGCAGGCTGCGCAAATATCTGCTCTGGTATTTCTTTCTGATGTTTTTAGCCACTGCCACCGGGGGAATTATCGGTCATGGTTTTCTCTGGTACTTTGATGCAAGCTGGGAAAATCCCGCCTGGATAACTGAAATAATCCAGCAGGTATCTTTTCTTGAAACCCACCAGCCTGCTTATGCATGGAAGCTTCCGGGCTGGATCATCAGTATGCTGTCCATTATGTTCGTGGAGCGTGCTGCCATTGAACATGTGCGTCCATTGGTAAAACCGGCTGTTGGAAAGAGTTTTCGCATAGTCAATATGGTGGAGCTTATCACTTTTATGCTTATCACCTTTGCTACTTTAAATTTCCGTTATGTGGAGATCCACTCGGGATACGGACTGATGTTCGTAGTGCTCAGCCTGCAAGCATATTCCTACTGGCGAACCGGCAGTGAGGGCAGCAAACGTTTCCTTTACGGTGTGGCTGTTGCTGCACTGGCGGCACTGTTCTATATGACAGAAACCGGCATCAGCAAATGGTTTAATCATTATGATATTAGCCACACACTTATGGCAGTGGCCGCTTACCTGTTTTACCTGGGCGCCCGGAAGATGCTGGAAAGGTGATAGCTTACATCCACTCCTTACTTCAGAAAAAATAAAACCCGGCAGCACAAAGCAGAGGCTAATTGATGTACTTTTGCAGCCTCAAATTAACATCGATGGAAGATTTGCTAAATGAAGGATATTTTACCCTGTTTGTGATAATTGCCCTGGGTATTATGCTTGGTAATTTAAAGGTTAAAGGGTTCTCACTTGACTTGTCAGCAGTGATATTTGTGGCTTTGCTTGCCGGTCATCTGGGATTTATAGTCCCTGAAAATTTTCAGCCCATTGGTCTGGTGTTTTTTATTTTTACCATAGGGATGCAGGCCGGACCGGGGTTTTTTGATGCCTTCAGGAAATACGGGCGTCAGCTTATTATTACCGGGACCGTGCTTGTAGGGTCAGCAGCCCTTATAGCTTATATCCTGTCTGTTGTATATGGTGTGGATAAGAATCTGGCTGTTGGAATTTTTAATGGGGCGCTTACCAGTACTCCCGGACTTGCTGCTGCCATCGATGCCACCGGATCATCTTCATCTGCTGTGGCTTATGGGCTGGCATATCCGGTGGGCGTGATTGGTGTGATACTATTTGTGCAGTTTGCGCCAAAATTATTGGGTGTCAATATCAAAAAGGAAGAAAAGGATTTTGAAGACCAGCTTATGGAAGAGCACCCGGAAATCCATAACCGGAAATTTGTTGTTGAAAACAAGAATATCTTCGGGAAAACCATAGGCGAGCTGGGGATTGGTTCCATGACGCATACCGTGCTTTCAAGGGTTAAACATGGCGAAGATGTTTTTACTCCAACATATGAAACTGTGTTGCATGAAGGCGATATCGTGAAGGTGGTAGGGACAGATGAAGCCCTGGAGCGGGCGCATGTTCTTTTCGGAAAAGAAATTGATATTGATCTTTCCTTTGGCAAAGATTATAAGGTAAACTGGCTGCTGGTGACAAACAAAAAAGTTGTTGGGAAGAGTTTTCGTGAGATCAGTTTCAAAGCATACGGAGCCACTGTTACGCGCATCCGCCGTAGTGGGATAGATATCACACCCGGAGCCGGTAACCGTCTGCGATTTGGCGATAAACTGCTGATTGCTGCCCCGGCTGATGATATGAAAGGGATCAGGAAAATGCTTGGCAATAATGAGAAGCGATTATCGGAAACCAATTTCCTGCCCATTGCCCTGGGTATTATCATTGGTGTGTTGCTGGGGCAGGTGAAATTTCCTTTCTTCGGCTTATTCGATTTCAAGCTTGGGATCACTGGCGGTGTGCTAACGGCAGCACTTGTGTTGAGCCGTCTTGGTAAAACCGGGCCGATTATCTGGAGTATGTCGGGCAGTGCCACCATGTTACTCCGGAAGCTGGGTCTGTTATTATTCATGGCATCCGTGGGCACACGGGCCGGAGCCATATTGGCAGAAACAATCGCGGACCAGGGAGTTCAACTGATAGTTATAGGTGTCATTATTACCCTTTTGCCCATGATCATTACCCTGCTGGTGGGGCATTATATTTTTAAAATGAATCACCTTAGCCTGCTGGGTGTGATCACCGGCAGTATGACTTCCACTCCCGGGCTGGCTGCAATCGACTCCAAAACATCTTCCAACGCACCATCCGTGGGATATGCCACCGTTTATCCTGTGGCGCTGGTGCTTATGATACTGTTTTCGCAGATCATGGTGAAAGTGCTATGATGAATTCGGGTTCAGAAAAAAAAGCGGAGCTTTTAGTTTCCGCTTTCTCCGGGATGTTTGTCCCTAATTTTTTATCTCTTTCCGGTAATAGATTTTCTTATTTGGGATATCATAAATTTCCATTACAGGCGTGTTGGTATCATAGCCCTTTTCTTTGCAATACTTGTTTAATGCCGGATACACTTTCATGATGCTCATCATCACTGACATTTTGCTTTTGTAAGGAAAACTGGCCGTAATATATTTCTTCTCCGGATACTGTTTTACATTGTACCTGCCTTTTAAAGCCTCAGCTTTTTCTGCATCTTCATGTTCCAGTATGCAACCTGCATCCGAGCGAAGATCAGTAGTTTCTGTTTCTTTCGGGTTGTCATAATAAATACCGAAACCTTTAAAGGTTTCTATTTTCTCATTATTGAGCAGATCGTAATAGATATCATCCATTACTTTTGCGGTGTTTCGGTATTCGCCTTTTACTTCCTGATATACCAGCATTTCGCCTCCCTGGATTTCTTCAGCAGCTTTTACCTTTGAGAATCCGCCCAGCCATGCATATCCGGCTGTAATTAACACTGCTATAATAAGCAGAATAATTAATACTACTTTCATCGCTTTCATGATTTTAAATTAGATTTGGGTTTGTTGTACAAAAATAAAAGAAATCCAGCTTTGATATAGAAGGAATTCATGAAAAAAAGCACCGCCTATTGACGGTGCTTCAGCGCTCAAGGCTTTTAGT
>JBEPXQ010000164.1:0-4937 GCA_041641835.1 Bacteroidales bacterium | reverse complement strand
CCAGCACAGTGCCTATTCCGGGAACCTCAAAAGCTGAAGCCTTTGGCAGATCAGCCGGCAGCATCGGCTCGTTCATTTCAAGAATAAACATGGACGGGTTCACATAGATAGTGCTGATATACTGCGGAGGCTTCACATCTGGATTGGATGAGGCCACCGAATTTTCTGCACCCGGTGTTCCTCCTTTTGGCGATTTTGAAGCACGCCAGTTGTCATATCCTACGCAGGGAAAATCCGTATCCATCATCTCCAGCGACCATCCTCCGCTGCTTTGCTTATAGTCATTATGATACCAGTCTGAAGAATATTCTACAAAGTCAATGTATTTGTTCAAAGAATCCGTGAGTAATAATTCTGTTCCGCTATTGGGCAAAGAAAGACTGCTGATAGTGGCTACCCGGCTGTATTGCTGCATTTCAGCCTTATCATCATTATCACATAGCACTATAAAACTATCCGGCTGGATAACCTGTGATGAGATACGCCTGGGCGTATTGCCACTGTAGGAGAAGTTCCAGCCACCAATGTCAACCGGGAATGCGGTAGTATTATGCAGCTCCACGTATTCAACTTCAGGAAGACCGTGTTGATCAGAAGGGCTTGCCATTATTTCTGTAATTATCACATCATGATACTTTGCGTCATATAAGGCAAATGCAAGAGACAGGCCTGCTGAGGTATTTCCCGAGCAATCTCTGAGTGTGTCGGTAATTGTTAGCGTATAAAGTACCTCGGGCTGCAGTGCTTTGGACAAACTCAGGATCACAGAGTGGTAAGCAGGCGCGATTGCCTGCACCTCAACAGGATTTCCAACTCCCTTATCAATAATATAAGCAGAAGCATTTTTTATGATCGTGGAGTCTATTGTTTCTGAGAATCTGACTTGCAGGCTAATTGTATCCAGTATGCTAACACTCATCAGTTGCGGCGGCAAAATATCGGGATTAGATGTGAGAATTGAGTTCTGGCTTCCTGGTGTCCCTCCGGGAATAGCTGTAGAAGCGTGCCAGTTTGAAGCTCCTGCACATGCATTCTGCGGATCCATTTGTTCCAACGACCATCCTCCACCCTCTTTCATATCATCCTTATACCAGGAGTTGCTGTAGGATACATGATGGATCACCTGATGCTTATCGTTAATAAGGCTAAGCGAGGTTCCACTGTTAGTAAGTGAAAGCGAAGAGAACCCATAAACAGCTCCAAAGTTCTTTAGCACATCTTTTTCATTATCCTCGCAGAGGATCACGAATGAATCCGGCTTTAGGGTTATTGATCCAAACGACTTTGATGTTGACCCAACTTGCAAAGCCCAGTTAGTCAGGCTCACCGGGTAAGAAGATGCATTATACAGCTCCAGGTATTCTGCATCAGGCAGCCCTACTTGTGGAGTGGGATCTGCCATGATTTCATTGATCACGATATCACCGGCCATGGCTTCATAAAAAGTGAAAAGCGCTGTTGTATTCAGAGTATTTCCAGCGGGATCCTCTACGTTTTGGATAGTCAATTCATACTGCTGTGCCTGGCTGAAGTTGCTGCTAAATGTCAGTCTTACACTTTTAGGATCAGCCGGGTCCTGTGTTGCAGACAGCGGGTTGCCGATACCATTATCAACCAGGTAATTCAGCGTGAATTCTGCACTCTGCTTGATCACCGATTCGGAGTATTCTATCAAAAGTTCGTTGCTGCTTAAAGCAGTGAGCGACTTAATAGCAGGAGCAGTGGTATCAGGAGTGTACGGGGCTATTGAGATATCATCAAAATAGAAGTTATCAGCATTTGAAGTGGTGTAGTTGCAGAAGAATCCAAACCATGAGGTGCTTTTGTAAGTATTGTCTGTTCCGGCAGCTTCGAGCTGGAAGTTATTTCCACCGGTAGGATCGGCAAAGATCTGCCATTCACCATTTGCTTTGCGGATTATCTTAATCCTCACCTCAAAAGAGCCTGAAATCAGCCCATCAGTGCCGCGACACACGGAGGTGAGTGTGCTGCCATCCTGCCGGAAAAGCTCTATGGCATCATTGCTACCGGCTTCACCAAACTGCAGGAAATATCCGTTAACAGGAGCTGTTTCAATGTTTTTCTGGTCACTTATAAGGTAAACCCGCCCGTTATTGTTGGAAGAAGGAGAAAAAGACTGCTTTATCCAGAAATCCCACTGAACGCTGTCAGCCAGGGATGTGGATGCAACCAGATAAGATTCATCTTCACCAGTAGTACTAAGTTGTAGCTGTCCTTGCGAGTTAATGGTAAAATCAGCTACATCACCGCTCCAGGTGGGGTTAGCTGTGAAGTTCCCATCTGAAAAATCATCGCTGATCTGTGCATCAAGATTATTTAGAAAAAACACAGTCAAAAAAAGCGTTAGGATATGTTTCATAAATATCAGTTCTGAAAAACTGAATGAAATTACTAATTTTGCATAAAACAACCAATTAAGAAAGTATTATTTTATGAAGATAATCATTGGAGGGGCCACAGGTCTTGTGGGGCAGGAGATACTGGAAGTACTTGGTGAACTAAGCCCGCAGGTAACAGAGATCATCCCTGTTGCCTCGGAACGTTCGATTGGGAGGCGAATTAGTTTCCAGGGGCAGGAATTTCCTGTGATTTCTTTTGAAGATGCCATGAAATCCGGAGCCTTGTTTGCTATATTTTCAGCCGGATCAGGAGCTTCCCGGGAATGGGCCCCCAGGTATGCTGATAATGGCATCACTGTGATTGACAATAGCAGCGCCTGGCGCAAAGACCCGGAAATCCCGCTGGTTGTACCTGAAGTTAATGCCCATATTCTTAAAAATCCCTCCGGGATAATCGCGAATCCTAATTGTTCTACTATACAGCTGGTGGTGGCGCTGAATCCGCTTCATAAGAAATATGGTTTAAAGAGAGTGGTTGCATCCACCTACCAATCGGTTAGTGGAAGCGGCCTGCCCGGCATCAGGCAGCTTGAAGCTGAAAGGCAAGGGACAAAACCTGAAGCACCCGCTTATCCGCATCAAATTGATATGAACGCTTTGCCACACGGTGGCGACTTTGCAGAACACGGATACACCACTGAGGAACTGAAGCTAATCAATGAAAGCAGGAAAATACTGGAGCTGCCGAAGCTGCCGGTAACAGCAACTGTTGTCAGGATACCAGTAACGGGCGGTCATTCTGAAGCTGTTAGCGTGGAACTGCAAAATGAATTCAAGCTGGAAGAAGTGAGGGAATTGCTAAAGTCAGCACCTAATATTAAGGTGGAGGATGCCCCGGAAAATAATTTGTATCCCATGCCGATTAATGTCAGAAGGTCAAATTATACTCATGTAGGGCGTATTCGGCGGGATTTTTCGGTGAAATATGGCCTTAACATGTGGGTTGTTGCGGATAACCTGCGCAAGGGCGCGGCCACCAATGCAGTACAGATTCTGAATTTGATTTCAGAGTAAGTCTTATTCCTTTTTCGTGTCTTCGGAATCGTGCTCAGGCTGCTCTTCCGGTACTTCAGCTTTTTCTGCCGCTGTGTTTTCAGTTGTATCATCTTCGGAAGCTGCCTCTTCTTTGGGTCTGATGCCGTGTCCTTCTTTCTGAAAATATCTTCTCTGAAAGATCAGCAACATTAATACACCAACGGTTATGGAAGTATCGGCCAGGTTAAAAACTGGTCTGAAGAAGATAAAATCTCTTCCACCAAACAACCATTCAGGATAGCTCCCTTTAATGATCGGGAAATAAAACATGTCCACTACCCTTCCCTGCAGGAAAGAAGAGTATCCACCATCCTGAGGGAATAATTCGGCGGCTGTGCGAGTATAGTAATTTCCACTCTCACTAAAGATCATCCCGTAAAAAGCGCTGTCGATAACATTACCAATGGCTCCTGCCAGTATTAGTGACAAGGCCACAACCAGACCGGTGCGGGCGTGCTTGCTTATCACGTACCAGGTATAGTAAGTTATACCCGCGATGGCTACCAGGCGAAAAATGCTCAGTAGATACTTACCGTATTCACCGGCCAGCTCCCAGCCAAATGCCATCCCGTTATTTTCGGTAAAATGTATGATAAACCAGTCATCCACCACGTGGATGTCCTCACCCAAATACATATTGGTTTTGATCCAGAACTTCAACACCTGATCTGCAATCAAAACCAATAAAACAATAATTCCAACTTTTTTCAAAACCCGAAAGTTAACTTAACTACCTCTTTTTATTCCTGTTCAGCTTAGCTTCGATGCTTAAAGTAGCATGTGGCACACTACGCAGGCGCTCCTTGGAAATCAGCTTCCCTGTTTCCCTGCAAACGCCGTAGGTACCGTTTTTGATTCGTACCAGTGCATTTTCCAGGTTTTGGATAAATTTTTGCTGCCGTGCAGCCAGTTGACTGTTTTCTTCTTTGGAAAGCACCAGATACCCTTCCTCCAGCACTTTAAAAGTAGGTGATGTATCGGTTGTGTCATTTTCGTTGCTGTTGGCATATGCATCCGTCAGCATCTTCAAATCACGACGAGCTTCTTCCAGTTTTCTCAGAATTATCTGCCTGAATTCTTCAAGCTCATCCTGCGAGTAACGAGTCTTTTGTTTCGTTTGCGTCTGTCCTTCTTTTTTCTTGTCTTCAGCCATAATCGTAATATTTATTCAAGTATCATCAGGATACCTTCTCGATGTTTAACTTAACCTTTATATTCTCATTTAGTTCTATTAGCGGAGCATTTCCCGTAAAATCATCCTCTTTAAGTTGCAGGTCGTCTGCCAGTGTCTCCGAGCAAATATATGAAAAATTATTCCGTATTGCAGAATTTAACATTTCGCTGCTTTCAATTTGCAGGTTGATGTGATCCGTTACTTCAAGCTGCCTGTCTTTCCTAAGGTTTTGTATGCGGTTCACCAGGTCCCGAGCCAGTCCTTCCTCCTCCAGTTCTTTGCTGATATCCACATCAAGAGCCACTGTA
>JBEPXQ010000163.1:0-4939 GCA_041641835.1 Bacteroidales bacterium | reverse complement strand
GAAACCCTTTTCAGGAATAAAATTGCCAAAAAGCTTAAGGGGTCATCGCCCAAAAGTCAGGAATTGGACATCGACTTGTCCGACAAAAATATTTCTGACAGCCAACTACAGATGTTGTTCACGGTTTGCTATTCATCCATTTCGTCCGAAGCCCAGATTGGATTAGCGCTCCGTATTCTTTGTGGATTCGGCATTGAGGAGATTGCCGATGCCTTTTTAACCAACAAAGAAACTATTAACAAACGACTTTACAGAGCCAAAAAGAAATTGAGAGAGGATAATGTGGCCATTGAAGTTCCTAACCAAACCGAAATCGACAATCGTCTGGATACTGTATTGAAAACATTGTATTTGCTCTTTAACGAGGGTTACTATTCAGAAAGCAATGACCAGGTTTTAAGAAAGGACCTGTGCCTTGAAGCGATGCGATTAACGTATTTACTTGCTGAAAACGAACAGACCAATAAGCCTGCTGTAAATGCTCTGCTGGCACTTATGTGCTTTAACTCTTCTCGGTTTGACGCCAGAAAAGATGATAATGGACAGAATGTTTTGTATCAGGATCAGGACGAATCGCTATGGAATGATGAACTGATTGCAAGAGGCGCATACTTTTTAAAACGTGCATCAAATGGGAATAAAATTTCCAAATACCATTTGGAAGCAAGTATTGCCTGGTGGCATACCAACAAGGAAGACACCGAAGAAAAATGGGAAAATATTCTGCAACTATACAATCAGCTGCTGATTACAGAATATTCACCTATTTCGGCACTCAACAGAACCTACGCCCTTTCTAAAGTACATGGAAAAGAAGCTGCCATTGCTGAAGCCGAGAAACTGAAATTAGCAGATAATCATTATTACTTTACTCTTCTTGGAGAGCTCTACAAGGACACAGACACCAAAAAGGCTAGGCAGTATTACCAAAAAGCACTCTCGCTTGCCAAGACGCAGACCGACAAGCAGACTATTCGATGGAAAATTGATACGCTGTAATTGCTTGGGAGAGGTTATCTTTTTTTCTGCAAGTTGCTTTAAAAAGGAAAAAGTCAGGCAGGCATCCCTTGATTACATACAAAAGAGCTTTATTCAATGGGATGCTCCCGAATACAAAGATCTCTCATTCCACAGGCTCCATCCGAGATGACGGGGGATTGGATTTATTTCTATTCTTATTTAGAAATCACATTAATCTTAGTGAGGCCTCCTTAATAGGAAGACACCACACATAAAGTAATTGATGGATTACTGTACATTATTTCTTAACCTCATGTGACGGATCGGTTTAAGCGCTATATCGTTACAAACGCATCGATAAGTTATAGCACACTATCTTGAAAACCCTAATCCAATAAATCCCAAAGAAACCAATGAAAGCCGTTGTATACGAGGAATATGGTTCACCTGACGTTCTTCATCTCACAGAGCTGGAAAAACCCGTCCCGTCGGACGATCAAATACTGATCAAAATCCACGCGGTATCCATCAATGGCTCAGACAGGGAAGGCCTGACCGGCAAACCGTTGTATTCTCGTTTGGGAGGGCTTCGAAGACCGGAGAAAAAGATTCTTGGATCTGATATCGCAGGACGGGTAGAATCTGTGGGCAAAAATATCATCGAGTTTGAACCGGGGGATGAAGTATTTGGCGAACTCCCGGGCTATCGTGGTGGTTTTGCAGAATACGTCTGCACGCATGAAGAAACAATGATGCAGAAACCGGCCGGGCTGACATTCGAGCAGGCTGCTGCCATCCCGCAGGGAGGCGTGATTGCTCTGCAGGGAATTCGCGACAAAGGGCAGGTACAACCGGGGCAAAAGGTACTGATCAACGGTGCCGGGGGCAGTGCGGGATCGTTTGCCATACAGCTTGCCAAACTGCTTGGTGCGGAGGTGACAGGTGTTGACAACACGCATAAACTGGACTTCATGCGCTCGCTGGGTGCAGACCATGTTATTGATTACACCCGGAAAAGCTTCACCCAAAACGGAAAGCAGTATGACCTAATTCTCGATCTTACCGCTCACCGTTCGGTTTTTGTCTGCCAGCAGGCACTGCGACCAGGCGGCACCTATTTTTTTGTGGGTGGTTCTGTCGGTTTGCTTTTCCAGACCCTGATCCTCGGTCCGCTGATTGGAAAAGTCACGGGCAAAAATATTCGATTGCTGGCGGTTCCCCAGAACAGGAATGACCTGGCCTCCATCACAAAACTTTGTGAGGCCGGCAAAATTGCTCCTGCCATTGACAGGAAGTATCCACTAAGGGATGTTCCGGAAGCGTTCAGGTATATTGATAAGGGACGTGCCAGGGGAAAAGTGGTGATTACCATTATATAATAGTAGCTCAACCTGGCCTTGCGCTTCAAGTCGGACAAGGCTCCTCTGGATTTAAATTTTACCATTTAAGAGTCACCGACCACTGTTCAGGTGATGTCCTGTCTTCCGGGCTGTTCTCTCGAGTTACTGAAAGGTCAATTGATTATGCCCGCTTGCGAGGAGTTGAAATTGTAAGAGGGTAATTCTGTTGAACCAAAGGAGAATAAGTTATCGATTTATCAGGATATGCTTCGACTTTTCTAACCACGGAATTCAAGGATGTTACTACAGGTAAGGTAGCAGTAAGATTATGTAATATCTTTGTGATGGTTATGAATCAAATTAATCCATCGTGAGGTTTCTACTTGTTGTCTTTTATTATCAGATTTTTTCCGAATTGCCCTGAATGATAGTACAACAAACAGTACCAGTTGCTGGGGCAGGTCCATCAGAATCCTTTTCTGGCTGGAATATAGCTTCCTCTTATCCAAATGTTGTTAATAAACTTGGGCCAGAATTGACAGAATTATTCGGTTGTGTCTTTTGAAGGATAAACTAACAGCCGCTGCACCTGAATCTTGTTTGATAGTGGTATATTAGACCAGGATACAGCGGACTGATATCAATTTAGAAAAGTAAATAAAGATTAGAATGTTTCATCAAAAGGTTCAAACTGATCTTCGGGAAGTTCCGTATTTCCAGGAGCTTCAGCTCCCTTTTCAGAAATAATCGGACAGTGTACCACTACACCGGGTCGATCAAAAGTAACGAGTCCGGCCTGGAGGGCTGCTCGTAGATCTGCTACATCATCAAACAAAACACCTTCTGTTGTATAATGGGATGAGGCATATCCGGAGTCCAGGATATCCTGAACAGTTACACCCTCAGCAGAATGAACAACATATACATTCCAATGTGGTGAATAACCGGGCTCTCCCGGAATGAATTCAACTACGTTAGCCTGGTGAAGTCGATCACCACCTATTAAGTAAATATCATTTTCTCCACGCTCGGTAACACCTTCTTCTACACCGTTATGGATATAGTATATTTCTTCTTCCTCGTACCATCCATTTGCAGTTAACGCACCCTTTTGACCGTGGTGAGAGAATAACATTGCTTCCAGCTCATGTTGATTCTGCTTTACCTCAGGAGCAGAGATATCCGAACAGCCTGAGATAACGAATACTACTAAAAATACCGGAATGCTGATTAATTTAATTGGGTTCATGATCTGATTATTTAAAATGAAAGTTATAATGTTTCATATATTCTGAAAATTTTGTTCTGTTTATCCTCTTTTCGCTTAAAACCAGAACTGTGCTTGTCAAATGGTAAAAAGAGTCAGTCAGTAACAAAAAGCAGGAACCGAATAATTACAGCTATTTGCGAAGTAAAATGCATCTATTAACAAAGTAATAAGTGAAGGGAGATGTAACTGGCGTAATGAAGGACAAATATGAAGAAGAACCTCTCGGAAGGCTATTGTTCCTGTTAAATTTATAGAAGTAAGGAAATAAATATGCTAATTCAGCAACTCTGTTGGAGTCTTGTTTATCAGATACTCTCTTGCTTTGGTAGGACTAAATCCTAATTCTTTTTGAAAAATCCTGTATAAACTATTTTCATCGCTGTAGGTCAATTTTAAAGCGATTTCAGTGTTGTCCAGCCGTGTGTTCTTCATCAGGTTAAGGGCCTGAAAAACGTGGATTCGTCGCATTAATTCTGTGTAGGTCATTCCAAATATATCTCTGAACAAAGATTGTAACCAGCGACTAGTAATACCCAGAGAACTCGCTAAATCTGTTACATGAAGTTGTAGGGGTTGTGTATGAAGAATCTTTGTGATAATTTTGCGCGTATATGGAGAGTTTACTTCTGATTTGACGTGACTCTCGATAAATACCTTTAGGCCATTTTCTTTAATGGAGTTCAGGATTCGAGCCCTTATCTTTACCTGTGGCATGTTACATAGCAAAAAGCTATCCAGCCCTTTCTGAGCACCCAGCGTTATAAAATCCGGATTCGGAATTTTTGTACAGACAATATGAGGTATATGATTGGCTTTCTCCCTTAATTTTAACAGAGAGTTTACATCTTTTTCATCAGCATAGCAGTAACATTGAATGCCAACATCCATGTTACTATTTGATGCCTGATACAGGAATTCCTCTTTAGTTTGCGTAACCTTCAGTTGAAAATCATGATTAAAGATTTTATGTAGTCGGCCGCATATTTTGTTCTCGTGGACATATACCAATATGTTAATCTTTTCCACCACTGTTGTCCCATTTTTTCGCTGAAATATATTTTTGTTCTCAATACTTAATAAATAGTACTATTTATTTGAGAGCAGAGTATCACAAAACTATAACATTTCCTATTACTGGCACACCATGAGGCAAGCCAAGCTCTTTTACCAATAGTAGAAGGCCGATTCATTTGAATCTTTTACGGTAAAACCAGTTCCTGCAATACGAGCTTTATCACACCAGCATTATTAATATCGTTCAGGGTCTTGTTATCCTGAATTTTCAGGATAATTTAATATGATAAAGCCATCCTTATCATTCATTTTTTAACCAATGGGAAAATTCTTTACGGAATTTTTTTAGCTTAGG
>JBEPXQ010000162.1:0-4942 GCA_041641835.1 Bacteroidales bacterium | reverse complement strand
GCGATATCCTTTCAGCACGGCTTCAATATACATGCCTGTTCCGCCACAAAGCACCGGCAGTTTCCCGCGGGAAGTGATATCCTGCCAGGCATTCAGAAAATCCTGCTGATAGCGAAATACATTATATTCTTCGCCAGGCAGGGCGATATCAATAAGGTGGTAGGGGATATTCTGACCATCAATTATATATTCCGACAGGTCCTTGCCCGTACCAATATCCATACCTTTATAGACCTGACGCGAATCGGCACTGATGATCTCGCCATGGTTGCGCAGTGCATAGTGTGTTGCCAGGGCTGTTTTGCCAGTGGCGGTTGGTCCGATAATCGCGATCATAGGCTGGTTTCCGGTTTTATTTCCTGAAAATATCTTTCCTTTTCAAACAATCTCATGCGGATCTCTTCAAGTGTTGCTGTGGAAACGCCGCTAAGGTCTGAATGTTCATGTAAGCTGTGTTTTGCCAGGCTGCTGATGCTGATGCGTAGTATGTCAAGATTTCTAAGCAGTATCTCGTTTTCCATGTAGGGCAGCTTTTGTTGTTCCGATTTCAGAAATTGCAATATCCGCAAGCCATCCACCTTTTGATGACAGGCTTTGATGAACTGCCGCTGTGTGGAAGCATTTTTTCGCAGCTTTCCCCAGATTCCTGTTTTTTCTGCCTGAAGGATTCCATCCATGGGAGTTGAAACATCACGGTTCCAAATTAGCGCAAAACTGTCAGTAGTTTCCCTAACCTTATCAAACAAATGGTATGAGTAAACCGGATAAGATTCCCAGTCACCCGTATTTCCTTTGATCATGGCCGGTCCTGTTCCGAAAAACACGCGGTTTGAGAATCTGGCTGCCGGATAAACCACCTGCTTATTGTGCAGGTAAAGCTTTCCGCTTTTTAGCAGTTTCTGAAGGAAATAGAAATCTTCACCGCTTTTCTTTGCCGTCATGCCACCGGCAAAGCGGTAGCTTTTCACTGTGGTGGCAATGGCAGAACCCAGGGCTGTAAAGCGGTATAGCGAATCAATCCTGAACAGGTTCAACGCGTAATTGCGCATGTAAATTTCATAGCGCAGCATCGCCCTGTCAACCGGCTCTTCACCGGTTAACCTGTGGAAGTACGGATTGGAAAGCCCATTGATATCCGGGTTTTTATTGAAAATTTCATTTACTGAAGCCAGGTAATTCCTGCCAAACAGCGTATCAGCATCCATGCTGAGAATAATATCTTCGTCAGTACCCTGATCCGCGATATAATCCATTAAATACTTGCGGGCGGCTCCCACACTGCCTTTACCGCCTGCCCAGCCCTTGCCCCGGCTGCTTTTATCAAGTATCTGCAGTGGAAGGTCCTTTTGCTGTTTAAGATAGTCCAGTGTAAGCTGATTATTCTCAAAAATGCATTTTTCTTCTTGTTTTTCTGAAGAAGAAAACGTTTCAGGCTGATTCACACAGACCAGTATTTCATAGTTCTGGTACTCCTGCTCGCGTGCAGCATTCAGTGTAGCGGGCAGCCAGGCTGCTTCATTCATGGCCGGGATGGCGATCCATATTTTCCGTTGCTTCTCCATCAGGAATAAAAAAGACGCGAATAAGAGATCCGCGCCTTAGTGGATTGAGTGGCGATATTTATTCGATGCCTGAAAAGTGTTTCATAAACTGTACGCGTTCGTAAGCGGCAGGATTTTTCAGCTCCTTCTGGCTCATTTTTCCCCTGAAGTCCTCAATGTTTTCGTAGCCGTGCCTGTCCATCCAATCTTCAACTTCCTTCAGCATTTCACCGATCCTGTCCAGGCCTTCCTTGTATAGTATGGAGGCAATTTGAGTGGCTTTGGCTCCTGCCAGCAATTGTTTCACCACGGCTTTGCCGTCATGAATTCCCGTGGAGGCACAAAGGTCGCAATGTGCCAGGTCCGACATCATGGCAATCCAACGCAGCGATATGGTCACTTCTTCAGGCGTGCTGAAAACGAAAGAGGAGGTAACCTTCATCTTTTCGATGTCGATGTCAGGAGAGAAAAAGCGGTTGAATAATACCAGCCCTTCTACGCCTGTCCAGGATAGCTCGCGGAAAGTATTTGCTGCTCCTGAAAAGTAGTAGCTGATCTTAAGCGCAACGGGTATTTTCACTGTTTTCTTCACTTTTTCCACGATATCGAAATATACTTTTTCGTTACTGCGCCCATCGGTATTGGGATCGGAGGGCAGGATGAAGATGTTCAGCTCCAGTGCATCCGCACCGGCTTCTTCAAACTTTTTGGCGTAGGATATCCATTCACGTGCTGATACGCAGTTGACGCTGGCAATAACAGGGATGTCCACAGCCGCTTTGGCTTCTTTGATCAGCTTCAGGTAGTTACCCACGTTAAAGTCGCGGGAATATCCCTTGAGGTAGTCAGCGGCTTCCTGATAGTGAAAGCCATCTGTTTGCTGCCCGCCCAGAGCCAGTTCTGCTTCATACTCTATCTGTTCTTCAAACAGTGATTTCAATACCACTGCCCCGGCACCTTTTTGTTCAAGTTCCTTGATCTTATCCACCGTGCTGGTGAGTCCTGAACTGCCCACGATGATCGGGTTTTTCAACTCAAGCCCCAGGTAATTTGTTTTCAGATTGGCCATTTCGATTATATTTTTCTTTTTTGATTTCCGGATTTCAATAGCGACAACAAATTTAAGGATTGATTTTAAAAATCCTAATGTTTGAGCCATTGTTTATACCTATTCAAAATAATGACAGGATTTATTAAGACAAATTGCCACTATATGACCTTTTTGCTGAAGAAAACAAGAGGTTGCATTTGCCTTTGTCAGGCATTATCTTTAGGAAAGTACCAGCACTGTATTTTTTTGAAGGCAGGGCCATGCATAAAAGATAGCGTGTATGGCACTGTGCTACTTCTCCCTGAGCCCATATATGGTTCTGAAGTGATAACCATACACGGCCAGGGTAAAGGCTTCTATGAATAAGTTGGGCTTTCTGAAGAGAGTCCAGAATATAAATTTCCAATATTCGCGTCTGCCTTTGTTTGCTATTCCCAACACAAATATCGATCTAAAAAAGGCTTTTATCCGTGGTAAATCAACATTACTTTTCCCGCTTTTTACAGGCTTGTAATGAAGTAGCAGTTTTCTGATGCGTTGATAATAAGCCTTTTCTTTGTATATGCTTTTTATGATATGATGATAGCCTTCCATTAATTCAGCTGTGTTCATTTTGGGGATGAAGTTCATGGTGGAATCGGTATTATTACCAGTGGAGTCAACGGTAAGGCGATTTTCTTTTTCCAGTTTTTTATACAGTCGGGTGTTTTTGGGAGCATTCAATAAGCCCACCATGGCCGATACAATTCCGCTTTTCTGAATAAAGTCTATTTGATTTTGAAAAACAGTAGGTTTATCACTATCGAAACCTACTATAAAACCTCCGGAGACCTGGAGGCCACCTTTTTGTATCTTTTGCACGCTTTCCACCAGGTTACGGTTTTCATTCTGAACCTTATGGCAGCTGTGGAGGGATTCTTTATCCGGAGTTTCAATTCCGATGAAAGTGGAGTTAAACCCAGCCCTGCTCATCAGATCAAGCATTTGACTATCATCAGCCAGGTCTATTGATGTCTGCGCGTTAAAGCTGAAAGGGTGTTTATGTTTTTTCATCCATTCAATCATGGCGGGCAGAATGTGATTCTCTACAACTTTCCTGTTTCCGATAAAATTATCGTCCACCACACTTACTGGTCCTTTCCAGTTCAGGTCATACAAGGTTTGCAGCTCATCCAGGATTTGCCGGCTGCTTTTCATTCTTACTTTATGACCCAACAAAGCAGTGATTTCACAAAAATCGCAGTTAAACGGGCAGCCGCGGGATACCTGGATATTCATGAAAGCATAGGCTTTAAGGTTGAGTAAGTGGTAATCGGGAACAGGCGTAAGTGACATATCAGCGTATTCGTCTGTTTGATACAGTCTTTTTGGTCGTTCGGCTTTTAAATCAGCCAGAAACTCTGGCAGCGTAATTTCTGCTTCGTTTAAGATGAAATGGTCTATTTGTGGATAGTTTTTATGATCTTGTGTAAAAATCGGCCCACCGGCAATTATTTTCAGCTTGTGGTTTTTGCAACGCTCCAGTATTTCTGCTATAGATTCTTTTTGAATGACCATTCCGCTTAAGAATACATGATCGGCCCATTCAAGATCTTTGTCATCGAGCTTCTCGATGTTAAGGTCCACCAGCTTTTTTTCCCATCTGGCAGGAAGCATGGCGGATACAGTTATCAGCCCCAGGGGTGGAACAGCGGCTTTTTTTGCAATAAACTTCAGTACATGCTTAAAACTCCAGAAAGTATCCGGATATCGTGGGTAAATTAACAGTATTTTCATTTGTTAGACAGGTTTGTGCAGGTATAAAGATAAGCCCAACCCTTTCCAAATAAAAACGAAAGGGACTAATTGCACAAACTGTAGGATGAAAGGCAGTTTACAGGGATAAAAACCAAAATCAGGGATAAGTGGTATCCGTCCCTTTTTGTCAAAGAGCTTCTTTTACAGTCATTAAGTATTGGCGGGATACCGGTATAATTTCTGTGGTACCATGCAGCTTTAACCAGTATTTGTTATATTTTTTGTTAAGTTTATCTACAAAATCAAGGTTAACGAGACTGCTACGATGAGTGCGAATAAAGTTATTATGTTCCCTCAATTGTAGTTCCACATTTTTTAGCGTATTGCGCAGCATAACCTTTTTTATCTTATCATCGTCCCTGTAGGCCAGCTCCACATAATTATCAGCAGATTTAACAAATACAATTTCTGTCAGCAGCACCCGGAAATCTTCACTTTCATCACCGGTTTTTATTTCAATCACTGTCCTGGCTGCGCTATCTGTAAACTTTTTTAGCTTGGTTTGTAATAGCTGATTTAATTGCTGAAGTTCTGCCATGCTTTTGCTGTAATT